>NZ_RZQY01000422.1:0-5215 GCF_003998575.1 Mesorhizobium sp. M7A.F.Ca.CA.001.10.2.1
GCCTTGCGCGCCGTCAGCGCATCTGTGACGCGGTTCTTGAGTCCGTTGATTGCGGGGCCTTTGACCTGACGCTCCTCGGCGGTCATGGCGCCAAGGGTCTTCAGCATCTCGGACACGGCGCCCTTCTTGCCGAAAGCAGCGATGCGCACGGCCTCGATGGCCGGCTCATCGGCGGCCGAGGCGATTTCGGCCAGAAGTGAGTTTTCAAGCGTATCCAGGCCAGTGGTTGCGTCGTTCACGGTCAAAACTCGCTACGTTGGAAATCAGCTCTAAGTGAAAGTCACTTTTAAGTTGAAGTTCAGGCAAAAGAAAAACCCGCGCCAGCCGTGCCAGCGCGGGTTCCCCAAATCAGAATTGCGAATGCTTGGGAAGCGCTGGTCTTAGGCGACAGCGCTTTCAAAAGCGTTCGGCGTGGTGTTCTTCAGATATTCGAGCGCCACCTTGGCCTTGGCGACCAGGGCTGCGAAAGCCTGCGGCTCATGGATGGCCATGTCCGACAGGATCTTGCGATCGATCTCGATGCCCGACTTGTTGAGGCCGTCGATGAAACGGCCATAGGTCAGGCCATGCTCGTGCGTCGCGGCGTTGATGCGCTGGATCCACAGCGCGCGGAACGAGCGCTTGCGGTTCTTGCGGTCGCGGTAAGCGTACTGCAGCGACTTTTCCACCGCCTGCTTGGCGATGCGGATGGTGTTCTTGCGGCGGCCGTAGAAGCCTTTCGCGGCTTTCAGGACCTTCTTGTGCTTGGCGTGCGAGGTGACGCCTCTTTTTACGCGTGCCATGTCATGATCTCCTTAAAAGCAATTCCAGGAAAAGTGCCTTGCGGTTTTCCGTTCGGAATTGCGTAAAACAAATGCGTGTCCAGACCGAATGCCTTATTTGAGCGGGATGTTATCCAAAAAGTCTGCAACTTTTTGGCATCACGCCTTAGAGGCCGTTCGGCAGAAAATTCTTGATGACCTTCTTGCCATCCGGTTCAGCCAGAACCATCGTGCCGCGGGCATTTCGAATGAACTTGTTGGAACGCTTGATCATGCCGTGACGCTTGCCGGCAGCAGCCGACAGGACTTTACCCGTACCTGTGATCTTGAACCGCTTCTTGGCGGCCGATTTGGTCTTCATCTTGGGCATTTTGCTACTCCGTATTGTTGGCGCACTATCGCGCTTCTTGTTCGCTTCGGGCCGACCAAAGCCCGAAAAGCAAATGAAACCGCCACGGCATGCCCTGCCGGGCGGTTTTCTTGAACGGCGGTCCTATACGTTAAAGACGGCCCGCGCGCAACACCTGTGGAGATGCGGCGCTGTGTCCTTGGTCAGGGCAGCGTGAACCAGACCGGCAACATGCCTGACAGCTGGGCTCCGTCTATCAATTCGAAGGCCGGCAGGGCGATGAGAAACACCAGGCCGTCGAGCAGCGTGGTCAGCAGCAGGCGGGGCTTGAAGCTGCCCGTATCGCCCTCCTGGTAGAGCGACAGCTTCGGGAAGAAGCGCGGCACCTTCTCCAGATAGGCCTGGTACGGCGCGCCGAGCGCTTCCTTGAGGAACTTCTCTTCGCGCAGGATGACGATGTGGAAGGCACCCGCGCACAGCAGCGCAAAGAGAATGATGCCGGAGAACGAGCCGATCTGCGCACCGACGCCGGCCGCGGCTACGGTCGAGAACACATAGAGCGGGTTGCGGGTTATCGAGTAGGGCCCACCGGTCACCACCTCGGAAGATTTGCGCCCGCCTATGTAGAGCGTCGCCCAAAGGCGCCCGACGATGCCGAGGAAAATCAGCAGCACGCCGAACATTTCGATCGACTCATGCACCCAGGTTTCAGGCGGAAAACTTGATTGGCCGAACAGCAGTGCCAGAAACAGCACCACCACCAGCACCGCAAGCACCATGCGGCGCATATGCTGATAGCCGCCCAGCCCGTGTGCCTCGACGGGCGCAGACTTGATTTCATTGACCATGGCGGAATCCGATCGTCGAAAAATTTGCCGGCGATCGCAGCTTCTGGCCAAGAAAACAGGGCCTCGCCGATCGTTGGGATGACTTGCAGGATAATTCAGGCGGATTTAATGCACGTCGCCTTTTTTGACTGCCTACCGCCGCTCAATACAGCCAGAAGAGGACGGGAATTACACCGCTTTCCTGTCCGGACTCGATGAGTTCGAAAAACGGTATGGAAACCAGAAACATCAAGCTGTCGCGCAGCGTGTGATTGAAGATGCGCGGTGTGAAGGTGACCTCGGCCTGATCGCGATAAAGTCGGGGATTGGGAAAAAAGCGCGGCACCCGTGCGACGTAGTCCTTGTACGGCGCCCCGAGCACGGTCGTCAAATGCCGTTCCTCGCGCAGCGTGACGATGTGGAACGCGGCCGCGCACAAAACCGCCGACGCTACCGCGACGATCGCGCTGCCGGTCTGGGTGCCGATGCCGACGGCTGCTACGGTGGAGAAAAAATACAGCGGGTTGCGCATCACCGAATATGGGCCGGTTGCAACCACTTCGGCCGACTTGCGGCCGCCGATATAGAGGATCGACCAGAGCCGGCCGCCGATCCCGATCAGTATCAGGGCGATCCCGTGCGCCTCTATGCGTTCGTGGGTTAGTTCATCGTGCGGGGAGCCGCCGAAGATCAGCAAAGCGCAAAAAGCACCGATTAGCAGCGCCAGCAGGACGCGCCGGCGCCGCTGATAGCGACCCATTTCACTCGTAGAACGTGCCGCAGCGGTCATGGCAGAATCCTTTTGCCGCGAGGACCGGCAACCAGAATCCTTGTCGATGCAACTTGCGGAGAAATCATGGCGAAGACAAAACAAACAAAAGGCCGCCGAAGCGGCCTTTGCTTTTGACGGGGATCGCTCTAGCGCGGCGACAGCACCATCATCATCTGGCGGCCTTCGAGCTTCGGTTCCGCCTCGACCTTGGCGATCGTCGCCACTTCCTCGCGGACCTTGTTCAGAAGCTGCATGCCGAGTTCCATATGCGCCATCTCGCGGCCACGGAAGCGCAGCGTCAGCTTGACCTTGTCGCCTTCCTCGAAGAAGCGGCGAACCGCCTTCATCTTGGTCTCGTAGTCATGGCTGTCGATGTTCGGGCGCATCTTGATCTCCTTGATCTCGATGACCTTCTGGTTCTTGCGCGCCTCGGCCGCCTTCTTCTGGTTGGCGTATTTCAGTTTGCCGAGATCGAGTATCTTGACGACGGGGGGCACCGCATTGGGCGATATCTCGACGAGATCGAGCCCAGCCTCTTCGGCGAGCAGCAATGCGTCGTTGATGGAAACATCGCCGCGGTTCTGGCCTTCGGCGTCGATAAGCTGGACCCGGGGAACCCGGATGTCACGGTTGGAGCGCGGGCCATCCTTGGTCGGCGCCGCTGCTTTGAAAGGTCTGCGAATGGTCGTGGTCTCCTTGGCCGTTTCGTTCAGGGTCTGTCAGTGTTGATGCATGGACGCGCCAATGTGGTGAGCGCGCGGGCGGAGTCAATAGCACAGCATTGACAGAAAATCACCCTGATCGCTGCTCTGCACCAAACAAACAACATCGTGAGCACTTTTCGCCACGCCACCGTCCGTGTCACAAGACCGGCGTTGAGGAAAAGCCATGACTGCCACGCCCCCAATCTTTCTGGATGTAGATGGATCGCGCATCGCGGTGCGCCATACTGCTGGCTCTGCGCCAGGCATCGTCTGGCTCGGCGGCTACAAGTCGGACATGCTGGGCACGAAAGCTCAGACGCTGTCGGACTGGGCGGCAAGCGAGGGCCGAGCCTTCCTGCGCCACGATTATTCCGGCCATGGCGAATCCGGCGGCGCCTTCGCCGACGGCACGATTTCGACATGGCTTGCACAAAGCCTTGCCGTGTTCCGGCATTTCACCCGGGGCAGCCAGATCCTGGTCGGCTCCTCGATGGGCGCCTGGATCGCGCTGCGCATGGTGCAGGAATTGCGCAAGGCAGGCGATAGCAACGTCGCCGGCCTGGTGCTGCTGGCGCCGGCCCCGGATTTCACCGCCGAACTGGTCGAACCGGTGCTGACCAAGGCGCAGAAGCGCGATCTCGCCAAAAAAGGGTTCTTCGAAGAGCCGTCGGACTATTCCACGGAACCCTACATCTACACCCGCGCGCTGATCGAGGACGGGCGCGACAACCTGACAATGACAGGCCCGATCGACACCCATTGCCCGGTGCACATCCTGCAGGGCCTGGCCGATGCAGATGTGCCGGCAAGCCATGCGCTGAAGCTGGTCAGCCTGCTGCCCGCCGACGACGTGACACTGTCACTGATCCCCGACGGCGACCATCGCCTGTCGCGACCGCAGGATCTCGACATGCTGGTTAGGGCTGTCGATGCGATGGCGCAGAGGGGAAACTGATGCGCCTTTCCATCCCGATATCCGCCTTCGTCGCGGCGATCGTCGGCTTCGGCGGCACGCTGGCCATCGTCATCGCCGCCGCCACCGCAGTCGGTGCGACGCAGATCGAGACGGCAAGCTGGGTGACGACGATCTGCCTGGCCATGGCGATCGAGAGCCTGTGGCTGTCATGGCGCACGAAAATGCCTGTCATCACCGCCTGGTCGACGCCGGGCCTGGCGCTGATCGCGGCATCGAGCGGCTTTTCGATGAGCGAGGCCGTCGCCGCCTTCATCGTCACCGGCGTCCTTCTGATCGCCACAGGGCTGTTTCGGCCCCTGACCAAGCTGATCTCGAGGATACCGCCCTCCGTTGCCTCGGGCATGCTGGCCGGCATCGTCGTCACCTTCGCGCTCAATGCGGTGAAAACCATTCCAATCGACCCGTGGCTGATCCTGCCGCTGATCGCTGCCTTCTTCGTTATCAGGCTGTTCAACCCGGCGCTGTCGGTGCTGGCGGTTCTGATCGGCGGTGGCCTCGCCGCTTTCCTCACCGGCCGTGTCGGTGGCCTGCCGACACCGGAACTGTCGACGCTGACGCTGATTGCGCCTGACTTCACCACCAAGGCGGTGATCGGCCTGGCACTGCCGCTCTACCTCGTCACCATGGCGTCGCAAAACCTGTCCGGCCTCGCCGTGCTGCGCGCCGCCGGCTATCACCCGGAGCCCGGCCCGCTGATCGGCGTCACGGGCCTGTTTTCGTTGCTGTCGGCGCCGTTCGGCGGCTCGACGACCAATCTGGCGGCGATCTCGGCGGCGATCTGCACCGGACCGGACGTCCACCCCGATCCCGCCGAGCGCTGGAAGAC
>NZ_RZQY01000423.1:0-5213 GCF_003998575.1 Mesorhizobium sp. M7A.F.Ca.CA.001.10.2.1
GAACATCTGACGCTGACCGGAACGGGACTTGCCGCCTATCGCGAGATGGTGGCGCTGGCCAAGGCGTTCGAACGGGATTTGCTGGCAAGGCTCAGCGCTGAAGAGCGCACGGCGATCACCAGCGGACTGGCTGCATTGGAGACCAGTCTGGTCCCGAGCATGGGTTAGTCCAAGATCAAGCCAATCACTCTGAACGACGGAGTTCGAGCGAACCTGCGTGGGAACTCCCACCGCAGCCAAAGCATAGCATTGCTTTCGATTTGATCGTGATTTGCGTTGTCAGGCCGCGTATAATGCCCATTACACCGACGGGAGGACTACGATGAGCATTCGCGCCTTAAGTGTCCTGGTGACGCTACTTGTAGGCACGTGCACATTTGCGCAGGCCCAGCAGACAAAGCCGATGTCGATCGAAGTGTTCCCTTTCGAATTGGAGGACAAGAGCGCCGGGGCGGGAATAATTCCCCCAGATGAATATGACAGGCGCTATCTGTCGGAATCGGCACAAGTTGCAAAGGACATGCTCTCCCAGTCTGGGCGCTTTACAGTAATTGATGTGCCGGCGAGGGATACACAGGCTGCTGCGCCGCACGGATTGCGCAACTGCGCTGGTTGTGAAGGACCGATTGCCAAGGAGCACGGCGCGTCGCTTGCCTTGCTTGGCGTCGTAACGCGCGTCAACCGAACGGAACATACTATGTTCATTCGCATCCTTGACGCCGAAACCGGGAGACATGTTTCGGAGGGGTTTACCGATCTTCGCATGGGTGCGAACCACGCATGGCCCCGCTCCGTGAAATGGCTGATGAAAAACAGAATCCTGCGCTAGGCGGCATCTACCAGTCCATCACCACCTTGCCGGAACTGCCGCTGCGCATCGCATCGAAGCCGGCCTGAAAATCGTCGATGCCGATGCGGTGGGTGATCAGGCCGGAGACATCCAGCGGGCCCTGCACAAGCGCGATCATCTTGTACCAGGTTTCGAACATCTCGCGGCCGTAGATGCCCTTGAGATGCAGCATCTTGAAGATGACCTTGTTCCAGTCGATCTCGAAGCCGGTCGGCGCGATGCCCAGAATGGCGATCTTGCCGCCATTGTTCATGGTGTCGATCATGTCGCGGAAAGCGGGGGCGGCGCCCGACATTTCGAGGCCGACGTCGAACCCCTCGGTCATGCCGAGCACTGGCATGACGTCGCGCAGCTTTTCCTTCGAGGCATCGACGACATGCTGGACGCCGAGCTTTTTCGCCAGCGCCAGCCGCAGCGGGTTGATGTCGGTGATGACCACTTTGCGCGCGCCGACGCATTGCGCGACGAGCGCGCCCATGATGCCGATCGGCCCGGCGCCGGTCACCAGCACATCTTCGCCAACCAGATCGAAGGAGAGTGCGGTGTGGACGGCATTGCCCAGCGGGTCGAAGATCGCGGCGATCTCGTCGGGCACATCATCGGGGATCGGCACGACATTGTGCTGCGGGATCGCCAGATACTCGCCGAAGGCGCCAGGACGGTTGACGCCGACGCCGAGCGTGTTGCGGCACAGATGCCCTCGCCCGGCGCGACAGTTGCGGCAATGGCCGCAGACGATGTGGCCTTCGCCCGATACACGCTGGCCGACCTTGTATTCGGTGACCGCTGCGCCGAAATCGGCAACGGTGCCGACGAATTCATGGCCCGTCACCATCGGCACCGGCACCGTCTTCTGCGCCCACTGGTCCCAATTGTAGATGTGCACGTCGGTGCCGCAGATCGCCGTCTTCTTGATCTTGATCAGCACGTCGTTGGGGCCGATTTCCGGCACCGGCACCTCTTCCATCCAGATGCCCGGTTCGGCCTTGGCCTTCACAAGCGCCTTCATCATGTTCGACATCAGGATTTCCCTATTCCGTGATTGCGCTTCTGGCGAGATAGCCTGCACAACGGGAAGGTAGGCCACTAACTCGTTTGAACGTCCGGAATGGTCAGCCCCGCCTGCTCGGCCTCGCGGCGCAAATTCTGACGGGGCCTGGGGCCGATCTGCTGGATCACCAATCCGGCTGCCAGTGAGCCAAGGTCGCCGCAAGTCTGCAGGTCGCGGCCTTGCGTGTAGCCATGCAGGAAGCCGGCGGCATAGAGATCGCCGGCGCCCGTCGTGTCGACCAGTTCCTTGATGGCGGTCGCCTTGATCACCACGGTCTCGTCGCCGCGCACGATCACCGAGCCTTTTTCCGAGCGGGTGACGGCGGCGATCCGGCAATCCTTGCGGATCTGGGCCAGCGCCTCGTCGAACGACGATGTCTGGTAGAGCGACTTGATCTCGTGGCTGTTGGCAAAGACGATGTCGACCGTGCCCGAGCGCATCAGGTCGAGGAATTCGTCGCGGTAGCGGTCGACGCAGAACGAATCCGACAGCGTCATCGACACTTCTCGGCCTGCTGCGTGCGCCAGCTTCGCCGTCTGGCGGATTGCCTCCTTGGCGCGCGGCGGGTCCCACAGATAGCCTTCGAAATAGGTGACCTTGGCGCCGGACGCCTTGTCGGCTTCGACATCCTCAGGGCCAAGCTCGACGCAGGCGCCGAGATAGGTGTTCATCGAGCGCTCGCCGTCGGGGGTGACGAAGATCATCGAGCGCGCCGTCGGCGGCTCGCCCTTGAGCGGCGTGGTGTCGAAGGCGACGCCCTGTGCATGAATGTCGTGCGCGTAGATTTCGCCAAGCGCATCGTTGGAGACCTTGCCGAAGAAGGCGGCGCGGCCGCCGAAGCTGGCGACGCCGGCCGCCGTGTTGCCGGCGCTGCCGCCGGACGCCTCGATCGCCGGCCCCATGCGGCTGTAGAGCAGTTCGGCGCGCTGTGTGTCGATGAGGTTCATCGCGCCCTTGATGATGCCGTTGGTCTCGAGGAACTCCTCGTCGCACTGGGCGATGATGTCGACAATGGCATTGCCGATGCAAAGCACGTCATAATCCGGCATCAAAATCTCCGCCAAAACCCGAGCCGGCTTCTTGCCACGCCGGTCCGGCGCGGGTCTAGCGATTTGAAACCGGTTTGCCTAGGGCGTGACACGCAACTTTGGCGGAACAGGCAAAAGGCGCATCAGCCGCGAGGCGCTATGACAATTCGACCGTGGCCGAAGCATTTCATCACCGGACCGCCTACAAGCATGGCTCACCCGATCCCGTTTGAAGGCGAGCCATGCCGACAAAGAACGAGCCTGCAAAGAACGACATGACCACCGACCTTGCGCTGCTCGTCGTGCTGGCGGTGCTCTGGGGCGCCTCCTACACCTTCATCAAGATTGGCGTCGAAACCATCCCGCCGGTCACCTTCATCGCCGCCCGCACCCTGATTGCCGGTGGTATCTTGTTTGCCATCCTCCGCTGGCGCGGGCTCGCCATGCCGGGCGATGCGGCAAGCTGGCGCCGCTTCGCCTTCCAGGCCTGCCTCAACAGCGTCATCCCGTTCACCCTGATCGCCGCGGCGGAACGTTCGGTCGATGCCGGCCTCGCCACCATCCTGAATGCGACCTCGCCGATCTTCACCTTCCTCTTGACAGCGCTCATCACCCGCCACGAGCCGGTCACGCTGCGCAAGCTGATTGGCGTGGGCGCCGGCATTGCCGGCATCTGCCTCATCATCGGCACGCAGGCACTGGGTGGCCTCGGTCACGAGTTGTGGGCGCAGTTGGCCATCGTAGCGGCAACAATCTGCTATGCCGGGGCCGCCATTTTCGGCCGCGGCTTCAAGGGTCTCGATCCGATGCTGCCTGCCGCCGGTTCGATGCTGTGCGGCGCCGTCATCCTCGTGCCCCTCAGTCTGGTGTTCGACCAGCCGTGGACGCTGGCGCCTTCAACGGCGTCGATTCTGGCCCTGCTCGGCCTGTCGGTGTTTTCCACCGCATTGGCCTTCGTCATCTATTTCCGCCTCATCCACACGTTGGGTTCGGTCGGCACCACCTCGCAGGCCTATCTGCGGGTGCCGATCGGCGTCGGCATCGGCGCCCTTTTCCTCGGCGAAAGCCTAGGCTCGACGGCATGGCTGGGCATGGGTTTTGTCGTGGCTGGGGTCGCCGCCATGACCATTCCGGTTCGAAAGCCAGCATTTGCGCGGTAGAGCAATTCCAGGACAAGTGTGAAGCGGTTTTCCCGGGAAAAGCGCATTGGGGATTGCGTCAAAGCAAAAGAACCGGCCTGCTTGCGCTCATGCCGTGCTCTGCTTATCTCGGAAGCATCCGCCTTTTCGACGGTGTCTGGTGTGACCTGGGGGTAAAGCACGGTGATTTTCGACGCTGCCCGCACTGCGGCCCTCGAGCTGCTCTCGCCTCCCTTTCGGGCCGTGTTCCTCAAGACATTGGGTCTGACGCTGCTGGCGCTTGTCGCCTTGTGGTTCGGCCTGACCAGCCTCGTCGAGTGGCTCGCCCTGCCGTGGCTGCAGACGCTGTTGCCCGGCATACCGTCCTGGGCCGGCTGGCTGGGTGGCATCATCGCCGCGATAGCGCTTGCCTTCGGCATGGCATTGCTCATCGCGCCGGTGACGGCTGTTGTCGCCGGCCTGTTCCTCGACGATATCGCCGAAGTGGTCGAGCGCACCGACTATCCCGGCGATCCGACCGGTCGCGCCATGCCGGCGCTGCGCTCGCTGGTGCTGTCGGCGCGATTCCTCGGCGTCGTCATTCTCGGCAACATCGTCGCCCTGCTGCTTCTGCTGGTGCCGGGCGTCAACATAGCCGCCTTCTTTATCGTCAACGGCTATCTGCTCGGGCGCGAGTTCTTCGAATTCGCTGCCATGCGCTTTCGCGGGGAAGAAGAGGCCAGGGCCTTGCGCAGGCACTATGCCGGCACGGTGTTTCTCGCCGGGCTGCTCATCGCGGCTTTCCTCGCCGTGCCGTTGCTCAACCTGCTGACGCCGCTCTTCGCCGCCGCCGTGATGGTGCATCTGCACAAGGCGATCTCGGTGCGGGAAGTGGCTCGCTCCTCGCGCCGCTGAGCATTTTCTTCAGCGCAACAGGAATCCGCGTCCGAGCTCGTCGTCCGCTTCGACGATAAACTCCGTCCTGCCACTATAATAGGCGCGGCCGCCGACGCGGGCGATGATCGCCCCGTGCGGGCCAGCCTTCGCAGTCCGCACCACGGCTCCCGAAAAACGCGAGCCGGCAATGCTTTCGAATGTGCGCGTCTGTCCGATCGCGATCTCGCCCTTGGCATGCATGGCTGCCAGCCTCGCGGTGACGCCGGAAC
>NZ_RZQY01000424.1:0-5174 GCF_003998575.1 Mesorhizobium sp. M7A.F.Ca.CA.001.10.2.1
TCTTCACCCTGATCCTGGGCACGGCGGCGGGATTGATCGCCGGCTATTTCGGCGGCGTCACCGACACGGTGCTGTCGCGCTTCCTCGACATACTGTGGGCGTTCCCCATCTATCTGCTGGCGATTTCGCTCTCCATCGTCACCATCGCGCATGGCATCACGATCGGACCGATCCAGATCGAGTCCGGCAGTTTGTGGCTGCCTGTCATCATCATCGGCATCGTCTACGTGCCCTACGTGGCCCGCCCAATACGCGGGCAGGTTCTGGCGCTGCGCAAGAGCGAGTTCGTGCTGGCCGCGATCAATCTGGGCGTGCCGGGGTGGCGCATCCTGTGGCGCGACATCCTGCCCAACGTCACCACCACGCTAATCGTCTTCGTGCCGCTGATGATGGCGCTGAACATGCTTACCGAATCAGCCCTTTCCTTCCTTTCGATCGGCGTGCAGCCGCCGGCCGCGAGCTGGGGCACCATCATCCAGGACGGACAGGCGCTGCTTTACACCAGGCCATTGGTGGCGCTGGTGCCGGGCCTGGCGATCGCGGTTTCCGTCATGGCGCTCAATGTCTTCGGCGACGGCCTGCGCGACGCGCTCGATCCGCGCTCCAAGGTTCGGCTGGGGCGCGACTGATGATCTACGCAATCCTGCGCCGGTTCGGCCAGATGCTGTTCGTGATGTTCGGCATCTCGGTCATCGTTTTCTTGATTTTCTTCGCAACGCCGGGCGCCGACCCGGCTGCGCGCATCGCCGGCCGCAATGCATCGCCCGAAGTGCTGGAGGCGGTACGCCACAGCTTCGGCTTCGACCGGCCGCTCTACGTGCAATATGTGACGATGATGGAGAAGATCTTCGTCACCGGCGATCTGACCTCCTTCGTCAATCGTGGCTGGAAGGTGGTGCCGGCGGTCATGGATTCGATCCCGGTCACGCTCTCGCTGGTGTTCGGAGCGGCGATCCTGTGGGTGGTCGTCTCCATCGTCATCGGCATCGCCGCCGCCGCCACGCGCGGCAGCTGGCTGGACAAGCTGCTGATGGCGCTAGGGCTGCTCGGCATTTCCATGCCGGTCTACTGGCTGGGCGAGGTGATGAACCTGATCACCCAGAGCCGCTACCACGACAGCTGGGCGTTCTCCTGGGTGCCGCCGCTCGGCTACAAGAATTTCTCCGACGATCCGAAGGGCTGGTTCCTGACCCTGGTCATTCCGTGGATCACACTGTCCATTCTCTATATCGGTATTTACGGGCGCGTGCTGCGCGCGGCAATCATCGAATCCCTGCAGGAAGACTATATCCGCACGGCCCGGGCCAAGGGGCTGTCGGAGACCCGCATCCTGCTGCGCCATGCCTTGCGCACGTCGCTCATCGCATTCGTCACTCTGTTCGGCCTGGACTTCGGTGCGCTGGTCGGAGGCTCAGCCCTGCTGACGGAGGTGGTGTTCGGGCTGCACGGCATCGGCAAGCTCACTTATGACGCTCTGCAGAATCTCGATCTGCCGATGATCATGGCGACGGTGATGTATGCGTCCATGTTCGTGGTTATCGCCAATGCGGTCGTCGATTTCGTCTACATCCTTCTCGATCCGCGCCTGAGGACATCATGATACTGTCGGTGCGCGACCTCAGAGTTTCCTTCCGCACAAATGATGGCCTGGTGCGGGCCATCGATGGCGTTTCCTTCGACCTTAAGGAGAGCGAAATCCTCGGCGTCGTCGGTGAGTCCGGTTCCGGCAAGACCGTGTCGCTGCTGGCCGTCATGGGTCTCATCACCGATCCCAACGCCACCATCGAAGGGTCGATCCGCTACAAAGGCCGCGAACTCGTGGGACTGCCCGCGCGCGAGCTCAGGCGGCTGCGCGGCAACGAGATCGCGATGATCTTCCAGGATCCGATGACGGCGCTGACGCCTGTCTACACGATCGGCTGGCAGATCGCCGAACAGATTCGCGCGCATCGCAACATCAGCAAGTCCAAGGCGATGGAGCGCGTGGAGGAACTGCTGGCCGAGGTGAATTTTCCCAACCCGCACGAGGCGATGTCGCGCTACCCGCACCAACTGTCCGGAGGCATGCGTCAACGGGCGGTGATCGCAATGGCTTTGTCCTGCAATCCGGCGCTTCTGGTGGCTGACGAACCGACCACGGCGCTCGACGTCACCGTACAGGCCGGCATTCTCGATCTGGTGCGCAAGCTGCGCGCGACGCACAAGTCGGCGGTCGTCTTCATCACACATGACATGGGCGTGGTCTCCGAACTCGCCGACCGGGTCATGGTCATGTATGCCGGCCGCGTGGTGGAGCGCGGCAGTCGCATGGAACTGTTTTCCGATCCACGACACCCCTATACGCGCGCGCTGCTGGGTTCGATCCCGCCGCTGACCGGCGAAAAACCACGGCGCTTGCCGGCCATTCCCGGTTCGCCGCCGTCAATGCTGCGATTGCCGCAGGGCTGTGCGTTCGGTCCGCGGTGCCCGGTTCACTACGAGCCCTGCCAGGCCGGCAAGCCCGACCTCGGGAGCGGCACCCATGCCGCGGCATGCTTCAGGGTGGCACAGGCATGAGCGGACCGATGATCGACAAGAACCGCCCAATCCTCGAGACGCGTTCGCTGGGCAAGCGCTTTTCCATCGGCAGCCGTTTCTCCGCCGAAGGCAAGCGAACCGTTCATGCGGTCGACAATGTTTCCCTGACCGTGTGGCGCGGCGAGACGGTCGGGCTGGTCGGCGAATCCGGATGCGGCAAGTCCACGCTGGCGCGTTGCCTGGTGAGGCTCTACGACATATCGGACGGCGAGCTTCTGTTCGAAGGCAACGACATAACCTCCAAGTCGCTGTCCGAACTCAGGCCGCTGCGGCGCCGCCTGCAAATGGTTTTCCAGGACCCGTCGGCGTCGCTCAATCCGCGCCGGCGCGTCGGCGACCTGGTGGCCGAGCCGCTGCGCATCCATGGCAGGCTCTCGTCGAGCGAGATCACCAAACGCGTGGCGGAACTGTTCGACCTTGTCGGCTTGCTGCCGGATCACGTCATGCGGTTTCCGCACGAATTTTCCGGCGGACAACGCCAGCGCGTCGGCATCGCGCGGGCTATTGCCCTGAACCCGGACCTCGTGGTCCTGGACGAACCCGTCTCCGCGCTCGACGTGTCGGTGCAGGCACAAATCGTCAACCTGCTTGCCGATCTGCAGGAGAAGCTCAATCTCACGTACATCTTCATCGCCCACGACCTGTCGGTGGTGCGCCAGGTGTCGACCCGCATAGCGGTCATGTATCTCGGCTCGATCGTCGAAGAAGGGCCGGCGGAAGACGTGTTTGCAGCACCGGCCCATCCCTATAGCCAGGCGCTGATTTCGGCGGTTCCCGTCGTGGAGACGACGCCGGGTGGGACGCGCAAGCGCATCATCCTCACCGGCGACGTACCGAGCCCTCTGAACCCTCAACGGGCTGCCGTTTCCATCCCCGATGCCCAATCGCGGCGGAGCGCTGCCGTTCGGAGCGGCCACAGTTACGGGAATACCGACCCGGTCGCAAAGTCGCCTGCCACTTCCCGACAATGTAGGCGACACTCACCACCGCACGGGTGATCGCCTTCGCCTGACAGATTTCTAAAAGACTCCATTCTTTATCTGGAACCAACCGGCTGTTGGCGCGTTTGGTGGGGTTCGATCGAGCGCATTGCGGTCGACCGGGAGGAAACGATGGATCAATTGCATTTCTTTTCGCCCGTGCGGATTTCGCGCGGGCAGGGACACCCTGCGGAAGAAATCGATAGTGTTGCCGAAGCCATGATGTTCTTGCGGAAGTGGCCGACGGGACGGCGCGGTCCGGTTTATCAGTGCGCGCTGAATTGTTGCTCGGCCGCCTTGTCGGGCCAGATGTCGGCCGAGGAAGCAAGGAAAGCGTTCACCGGCTTTGCCCGCATCACGCGCCTTCTCGATGACGACATGGCGTTGCCGGTGCCCGGCGAAGGCGAGGCAAGGGTGCACGCGTTGCGGCGATAGGCTGTTGTCCTGACGGACCTACAAGGTCTCGCGCTGCAGCGGGGCGGGTCTTGTTGTGCAATGCGCTCGGTCTGGCGGGTCGAAAGTTCGTCTTGCGTGGCACACTTTCACAGCGGACGCTCGTCGTTCATGCTTACTTCAGTCACGAGCTTGCGGCGAAGCGCCATCGTGTAGTCGTCTGGCCCCTTCGGCGTCATGACGAAGGCCTGGGAACCGCCAATGACCGATCTGGCAAAATAGGATGCCAGAGGTTCGTCGGGATTCTCATCCTCCGTCGGGATGGCGATGGCATTGATCGTATATCCCTTGGCTATGGCGTTCGACCTGCTCGGCTGGACGGGAAGCCCGTCGTTGTTCTCGCCATTGGAGGAGATATCGATGACTTTCTTGGCCGCCTTTCCCGGAAACTGGTCGAGCAGGAGACTGCCGATGTCGATAGCCGAGGAAACGGATGTCCCGCCTCGCCCTCTGCGGATGAAGCCGGTATCGCCTTTCCTGCTGATCACCGCAGCCGCCGCTTTGGCATCTTCCAGTCCGCAGATGCTTGTCCACGGCAGCACGACGCGTGCGTGTCCGGGGCTCGACCATTCAAAATAGGCAACGCCGATGCAGCCGACATAATTCCGGCTGATGGCGGCGATGATCTCTGGCGAGGTGAGTGCCGCGGCATGTCCCTCGCGTTGCATATCGGCGATCTTCGGATCGATCGACGACGAGAAATCGACCGCGAACACGATAGCGACGTCAACGTTCGCGGCATGGGCAGAGATCGCCCAAAACATCGAAACTGCAAGTATCCCTGTCACTCTCGAGATTGAACCGGCCGACGTCAGAATGCCCCAACCTGTCGCCCGCACCCGTTCGCGAAAGGATAGGGGGCCGGCGTCCTGATGATATACACTGCCAAACATGTCATTCTCCATCTCGACATCCGGTCGTTTCAAAAAGCGGGCTCAACATGTGGAAATCTGGCGGATCGCCTTGGTACCCACGCCGAACAGCAGCAGATCGGCCTTGGTCCACAAGAGATAACAGCCGAGCAAGGTCAGTGGCATGGCGAGGGCCGCGAAGGAGCCGCCCGACCAGACCTCAGGCAAAGCACGGCCGAGGGCCACTGTCGTCGCCAGCATTGCAGGCAACCGGCTGGCGAGCACCGCACTGCGGAACGGATCGGGCCAAGCG
>NZ_RZQY01000425.1:0-5161 GCF_003998575.1 Mesorhizobium sp. M7A.F.Ca.CA.001.10.2.1
CCTTGCCATAGATGGCATAATAATAATTCAGGCCGTTGATCGGCAGCAGGCCGGACTTTTCCGGCTTCGGCAGTGCGTTCGTCTCAGTCGTCATGGCGGGTTTTGTCTCCTCCGCATTGGTGGTGCCTGGGCAGCCAACGAGCGCTGCAACCGAAGCAAGAATGGCGAAAAACAGGGTTTTGGACATATCGATCTCCTCTCGTCATGCCGGTATCAGAGCGTCATGCGGATCAAAGCGTTTTGGCGAGTTCTTCGAGCTGGTCGGCGCACTGTCCCCAACCCTCGTGGAAACCCATCTTCTCATGCTGTTCGCGGTCGGCGACGCTCCAGTGCCTGACCCGAGCGATGTAGCGGGTCTTGCCGTTGCCCTCGTCCTCGAAGGTCAGCGCGACGGTCATGAACGGCTTTTCCGAAGGCTGCCAAGCCTCTGTGTAGGCGTCGGTGAGGACGATCTTCCTGCCGGGAACGACTTCGAGGAAGACTCCCGGGTTGGGGAATTCGTTGCCGTCCGGGCTAGCCATGACGACAAGGCTCGAGCCGCCGGTGCGCACATCCATCTCGGCGCGCGGCGTCGTCCACGGCTTTGGCGAGAACCAGCGCGTAATCAGTTTCGGGTCGGTCCAGCAGCGATAGACGTTCTCGCGCGGTGCATCGATGATGCGGGCGAGAACCAGTTCACGGTCATTGGTGGGGGCGATGTCGAGCTTGATGGTCATGATGGCGTCCTGCGTTTGATCTGGCTTCCGTCCCAAGGACGAGCCGATGAACCGCAAACCGACATCGGCCAGTGAAAAAATGTCGGCACCGTCTCGATGGGCCCAAGGCGTTCCCCACCTTCGTCATCCACGGGCGGAGCAGGAGCGGAGCTCCGTCGCGGAGACCCGAGGATCCATGCCGCGACCGTTGTCGAGGAATGCAGCGGAGCAAGAATTCCGCACCGTCGTGACGCGTTGGAGTCGCGGCATGGATCCTCGGGTCTGCGCCGCGTCGCTGCGCTCCTTGCTCCGCCCGTGGATGACGAAGCGATCAGGGTTCGAGCCAATCGCCAAGGCATTCGATAAAAACTTCTGCGCCGAGAAACTCGATGCGTCAGTGGCGCTTGGCTTGCACCAGATAAGCCTCGATCTCGGTCTCGCCGAGCCACCTTGCCGCCTCGAGCCGGTGCAGGCCTTCGACGAGGATGTGGCGCTTGCCGTCATGGCGGACCTGGATCGGCGTCTTCATGCCGTTTTCCAAAATGTCCTCGGCCAGATGGCGAACGGTCTCGGGATGCAGCGTCTTCTTGCGCGCCGTCGGCACGTAGATCTCGTCGACCTTGACCTTTTGCACTCTGAGCATTCCGACCCCCGTGGCGGAAACGCCGCCTCCACTGAGATAGTCCGTTTGATGGAGGCGGCCAAGGGTGCGGCTAGCGAATGCTGGCCCGATCGTTTCTATTTGACGCGTGACCGGCAGATCGCCGAAATGGCGGCCCTCGACCTTTTCAGGTGTTCATGACCCATCTGCCGACCGAATTCCCCGATTTCGGACTGACGCCGGAGCAGCGCCGCCACGCGGTGCGTGACCATTATTACGAATGGCCGGGGATGGATGGCGAGCGCGGCGAGATCTGGTGCTACAGCGACCGGTTTTCCTATCGCGCCGGCGAAACGGTGGCGTTGCATGTCAGTTCGACAGCTCCGAACTTCGGCATGACAATCACCCGGGATGGCGGCAGCGAGACCAAAGTGTTCGAAAAATCGGGCATCGCGGCACGCCGGCAGGACACACCCGACCAGTGTTCGGCTGAAGGCTGCGGCTGGGACGCATCCTTCGAATTTCGCGTCGGGGCGGACTGGCCGTCCTGCGCCTATCGGGTCACGCTGACCGCCGACGGGCGCGACGGCAAGCCGATCCAATGCCACCATATTTTTATCGTCAGCCCGCAGCCGGGCCGTAAACCCGGCCGTGTGCTGCAGGTGGCGGCGACGGGCACCTGGCTGGCCTACAACACCTGGGGCGGTTCCAACCACTACCAGGGCATTACCGGGCCGGACCGCAACCAATACTCGCCCATCGTGTCGACACAGCGCCCCTGGTGCCGTGGCTTCGTCGTGCTGCCGAAAGATGCGCCGCGCGTGCCGCTGGAAGTCGCCGTACCGCCCAAGACGATCCCGCGCTATCCGCACATGGAATGGGCGCTCGCCACAGGCCATTCGAAAAAGTACGCCTCGTCGGGTTGGGCCAGCTATGACAGCCATTTCTTCCGCTTTGCCGAGCGAGCCCGCTATCAAGTCGATCTCGTCAGCCAGCATGATCTCCATTCTTCGCCCGAAATTCTCGACGGCTACGACTGCGCCGTCTTCGTCGGCCATGACGAATACTGGACCTGGGAAATGCGCGATGCCGTCGACGCCTATGTCGAGCGCGGCGGCCATGCGGCGCGCTTTGCCGGTAACTTCATGTGGCAGACGCGGCTCGAGGACGAGGGCCGCCGGCAGGTCTGCTACAAATATCGCTCGCGTGCCGAAGACCCCGCCTATCTCCCAGGCAGCGACGTCACCCGCGCCACCAATTCCTGGGAAGCGCCGGAAATCGGCCGGCCGGGTTCAGCGACCTTCGGGCTCAACGCGACGCGCGGGGTCTATACCGGTTGGGGCGGCTGCGCGCCGCGCGGCGTGCGTGGTTTTCCGGTCTACCGGCCCGAGCACTGGGCCTTTGCCGGCACCGGCATCTACTATGGTGACCTGTTGGGGGCCGACAGCCATGTCTATGGCTATGAGGTCGACGGGCTCGACTTCGAGATACTCGGCGGCCTGCCCTACCCGACCGCCACCAGCGGCGCACCGGAGGGGTTGCAGGTTCTCGCCGTCGGCATGGCATCCCAGGTTGAGGAAAGCGCCGATATCCCGATCGAGGACCAGTTCCTCACCGACGAGGATGGCCGCTTCACCGCCGAGACGCTGTTCGGCGAGGCGAGCGACGCCAATCTGGAAAAGGTCAAACGCGGCAACGGCATGATCGTCAATTTCCCGCGCGGCAAGGGCGAGGTGTTCCACGCCGGAAGCTGCGAATGGGTCGCCGGCCTGCTAAGACAGGACCCGATGGTCGAACGCGTCACCAAAAATGTCCTCGATCGTTATCTCGGAAAGCCCTGACATGTCGAAAGTCCAGACCGCCGCGCAAGCCACCGACGCCCGGCGAGACTCGCATCTGTTCTATCTGTCCAGCCTGCGCCGGCCGCTGATCGACCGCGCCGAGGGCATCTATATGTGGACGCAGGACGGCCGCCGCTTCATCGACGGCTCGAGCGGCCCGATGGTCGCCAATATCGGCCACTCCAACCGCAATGTGCTGGATGCCATGAAGCGGCAGATGGACCGCGCCACCTTTGCCTATCGGCTGCATTTCGAGAACGAGCCGGCGGAGGAGCTGGCACGCGAACTGGCCGGCAAGCTGCCGGAAGGCATGGACCGCATCTTCTTCGTCTCGGGCGGCTCGGAAGCGACGGAATCCTGCATCAAGCTGGCGCGGCAATGGGCCGTCGCCACCGGCCAGGCCAGCCGCTGGAAGGTGATCACCCGCTTCCCCTCCTATCATGGCGGCACGCTGGGTTCGCTCTCGGTCACCGGCGACGATGCGCTGGCCGAAACGTTCGAGCCGATGATGCGGGCTATGCCGACCGTGCCGGCGCCGAATGCCTGGCGCGACCGCGACAATCTCTCGATGGAACAGCGCGGCATCCGCTATGCCGACATGCTGGAGGAGAAGATTCTTGCGGAAGGTCCAGACAGCGTGGTCGCTTTCATCATGGAGCCGATCGGCGGTGCGGCGACCGCGGCAATGGTCGCGCCGGACAGCTATTATCCGCGCATCCGCGAGATCTGCGACCGCTACGGAATCCTGCTCATCCACGATGAAGTGATGAGCGGCGCCGGCCGCACCGGCAAATTCCTAGGCGGCGACCATTGGAACTGCAAGCCCGACATCGTCGCGCTGTCGAAGGGGCTGGGTTCGGGCTATGCGCCGCTTGGCGCGCTCGCCGCCCCGATGCGGCTGGTGCAGCCGCTGCTTGACTCCGGCGGCTTCCAGCACGGCCACACCTATGCCGGCAACCCGCTGGCCTGCGCCGCCGGGCTTGCCGTGCTCGGTGAAATGGACCGGCTCGACCTGATCGCCAATGCGGCCGCCATGGGTGATGTGCTGATGGACGGGCTGAAGGGGCTGGCGAAGCGGTTTCCGTTCATCGCCGACGTGCGCGGCAAGGGCCTGCTCACCGGCGCCCAGATGGTTGCCGATCCAGAGACGCTGAGGCCGATCGACCAGACCAAGAAAGCCACGCAGCGGCTGCTCGACCTCGCCTATGAGCGCGGGCTGATCATCTATGGCCGCAGGGTCAAGGGTGGCGTCGACGGCGACAATTTCATGGTCGCGCCGCCGATGATCGTCACCAGCGAACAGGTCGGCGAGATCGTTTCCATCATCGGCGACTCGCTGGAGTTGCTGGCTGCCGAACTCGACCTGCCGGTCGAAGGCTGAGGCGACAAAGATGGCGCCTAGAAAAGTCATCATAACCTGCGCCGTCACCGGCTCGGTGCACACGCCGTCAATGTCGCCCTATCTGCCGGTGACGCCGGACCAGATCGCGGCGGAGGCGATCGCGGCGGCCGAAGCCGGCGCGTCGATCCTGCATCTGCACGCCCGCGACCCGAGGGATGGCCGCCCGACCGCCGATCCGGACGTCTACATGCAGTTCCTGCCGCGCATCAAACAGGCGACCGATGCGGTGATCAACATCACCACCGGCGGCTCGTCGCTGATGACGCTCGATCAGCGGCTGGCAGCCCCTTTGCGGGCTGAACCCGAAATGTGCTCGCTCAACATGGGTTCGATGAATTTCGCGCTGTTCCCGATGCTCGACAAGCCAAGGGAATGGCAGCACGAGTGGGAACCCAAGCTGCTCGAAGCGACGCGCGACACCATCTTCAAGAACACCTTCGCCGACATGGAGGGCGTGCTGGAGCGGCTGGGCAAGGGCTGCGGCACGCGCTTCGAATTCGAATGCTACGATGTCGGCCATCTCTATTCGCTGGCGCATTTCCGCGACCGGGGTCTGGTGTCGGGGCCGCTGTTCATTCAGTTCGTGCTGGGCATTCTTGGTGGCATCGGCGCCGACCCGGAG
>NZ_RZQY01000426.1:0-5161 GCF_003998575.1 Mesorhizobium sp. M7A.F.Ca.CA.001.10.2.1
GGCCGGCAGCGTGTGCTGGACGGAATGAAAGCCGCATTCCTTGGCGGTGCGCGACTTGGACGCGACATAGACCTGGCTGGCCGGGTCCTCGCCGACGATAACCACGGCAAGACCCGGCTTGGCCTGGCCCTTGGCGACAAGCTCAGCCGTCAGGGTCTTGACCGACCCCACAACGTCGCCGGCAACGCTCTTGCCATCAATCACTTCGGCCATGGACTACCCTCAACACCAGAATGCCCAAGCGCGTCGCTTGCGGAAGCGACGCGCTTTTCGATCTTTCACAGCGTGGCATTTTCACGAAAATTCCAACATGCAATCCCGCCAAAGCGCCGTCCCATGCCGTTTACGCGAAACCGGCATGTTTTTGTACGGCACAGCGCAGATTTTTGTGGCTCAGAAGTAGCGACGCCGCACGCGGCTCTCGGTCAGTTCGCGAACCGCTTCGCGGAATTCGCGCAGGCTGGCGCGGATTTCCTCGATTGGCGCTTGCTGCTCGGCATCCTCCGCGGCCCGCGACGGCTCCGCCGATCGCTGATGAGGCTGAGGCGCCTGCTGCTGCGGGAGGGACGGCTGTGGATAGGACTCGGAAGCAGGCTGAGCCGGATCGGGCTGCAGCCCGGCATTGGCGGCCGGCATCGATTGCGGATAGGGATAGGCCGGCGGCTGTGCGTAGCCCAATGGCTGCGCGTAGGGATAGAGCTGCGGCCCGGAATATGGCCGCTGCTGCACCATGGGAGGCGGCAGTGGCGGCTGCGCCGTCTGCTGCGGATGGCCGCCGGGCTGGAAAGGCCGCGACGGGTATGCTGCCGCGGCCGCCTGCCGAGGCTCGAAGGCCGGCGCCGACTGGGGGTAAGCGGAGTATTGCGGATCCTGCATCGGCTTCGCGTTTTCGGCAGAGGCCCATTCAACGGTATCGAACGGCTCCTCCCGGGACGGCCTGCGTGAGACGGACTTGTGCAGCCTCGACAGCAAGGCACCGATCCGGCCGGAACCTTCGGCCGGCGAGACCTCGGCTTGCTGGACAGGCGATGGCGAGCCAGGCGGTGGTGATGCAGGCGGGGGTGTCGATGGCTGCGGCGCTGGTGGTTGTGGCGGCGCCGGCGGCGGCGCTGACCGATATGCCTTGTCTTCGTAAGGCGTCCGGTGTTCGTCCGTGCCATGGTCGCGACGCGAGCGCGAATTGGCAGTGTCACGCAGGCTCTCATAGGCGCCACGCATGGCTCCGAGGCCAATGCCGGAGGCGAAACCCAGCAACAGGCCGGCGAGCGCGACCACGACCCGCGACGGCCCGTTCGGCTCGAGCGGCGCGAAGGCCTTCGAGATCACATTGATGTTGGCTGTGTTGATGTCCTTCTGCTCGCCGGTCTCCTTGGCGCGCAGCAGATACTGTTCGTAGACGGAACGCTTGGCGGTCGCCTCGCGCTCCAGTTCGCGCATCGACACAAGGTCGCTGTTGACGTCACCGCTGCGGACCTTCAGCTGCGCCAGGCGAGAGGCAAGATCCTGTTCGAGCTGGACCGCGCGCTTGAGGTCGACCTGCAGCGACGAGCCGATGCGGCGCAGCTCCGAGGCGATGCGGTCGCGTGCGCCGGCAAGCTGGGCATTGAGCGCCTGGAGTTCGGGATGACGCGGGCCGAACCGAATGGCAGCGCGGTCAGCCTCCTGCTTGAGCGATGCATATTGCGAACGCAGATCGCTCATCGAGTTGGAGTTGATCTCCTCCGGCAAGGTACCGGTGAGAACCGAATTGACGTCGACCGAACGCGCCGAGGCCGCCCGGGCATTCAGCTCCAGCGTGCGGGCGCGGGCAACCGACAGCTGCTCGTTGAGTTTCAGCATTTCGTCATCGCTGATGAGGTGGCCCTGCGCATCGACGAGATCATGGGTAGCCCTGAAATCCTCGACCTTGCGCTCGGCCGCCTCGACCCCTTTGCGCAACTCGTCAAGCCTGGCCGTCAGTTCGTCGGTGGCGCGGCCTGCCGTGTCCGACTGTATCTGGCCGAAGGTCTGCAGGAAGACATCCGTCATCGTGTTGGCGATGAGGGCCGATTTCTCGCCATTCTGCGTGGTGGCGCTGACGGTGATGACGAAGGTCTTGCCGCCGCGCTCGACCGAAAGGCTCTCGGCCAGATTGCCGACAGCAAGTGCACGGCGGCGGGTGTCGTCGACACCCCCCGGCCCGTCATTGCGCGACAGGACGGAGCGGATGAGCGACATGACGCTGAGGCCGCCGCCGCCTTGCCCATTGAATTCCGGATCGTTGACCAGATTGAGCTTGTCGACGACCTTGTTGAGAACGGTGCCTGAGGTCAGCACCCGAACCTGGTTCTCGACGATGGCCAGCGTGGCATCGGAAGCGACGACCGACTGGGTGAGGTCACGATCGGTGAGCTTCAGGTCGCGCGGGTCGACGATCAGTTCGGTGGTGGCCTCATATTTCTTCGGCGTCGACAGCGCGATGGCAAGGCCGAGCGCGGCACCCAGTATTGTCGTCGTCACGATCAGCAGCTTCGACTTGCCGACACCGCGCACGACCTGCATCGGATCGATCAGCGGCTTCCACTGCTGGCTGTCCCTGCCGTCGTTTCGGGATACCGACGCGTCGCCTGCAGCGTAAGGTTCCGATGCATGATCGGCGCGCCGGGCGCCGGCGGTTTCGGCGGCACCAATTTGTGTCCGTGGCGTCGTTTGCGCGCGATATGATGACGAAGCTTGCTCATGATCCCCGTCGGTCACGACCGGATCCGACAGTTTCGGGTTGCGCGCCTCGCGCTGCGAACGGGCGAGGCGATGACGCGTGGCGGCATCCTCGCGCCATGACGGGTCTGCCCGGTCGCCTATCGAGACCAGGGACGCGTCGGGTTCGTCGCCGCGCACAGCCTGGCCAAGCGCCAGCAATGAGCGCTCGCGCTTCCAGTCCTCGCGGTTTTCCCTGTCGACCATCGTCTTGAACTTTACCTTTGGCGACCTGCAAACGGCGCTTGGCCATTCGTTAAGCCACGCTAAACAGGCATGGAAAACAAAAGGTTAATTTTCCCGCACCGAAGCGTCGGTTTCTCGCTTCGGTTGCATCTATTTTCGACACAGGCTTAAGCCTCCAGAACGGCACGTTAAGTTTTCCCGCCTAGGCTCTCCTTGAGAAATGACGCAGGCCAGTGACATACCGCAAAGGCGGCCCCTCGCCCGGATCGGCAGCTTTTTGGCCGAACGACGGGGGCTGCTTCGCGACTATTTCTCGGCGATCAGCGGCGCCGGCGGGCGACTGGTGTTTTCGCTGGCCTATTTCATCGCGCTGGCCAACACGCTGTCCATTTCCGAATTCGGCATGTTCGCCACCGCTTCGGCGGCCGGTGTCATGCTGTCGCGCATCCTCGCCTTCGGTTTCATCTCGGCGCTCTACCGCACCGCCACCATCCGCCCCAATCTGATCGGCACCTTTTCCGCCGGCTTCCTGCTGCTCGGCGTGCTGTCGCTGCCGCTGCTGGCCGCGGCCTCGTTCGGCGTCTACCTGCTTTTCTTCGCCGACACCGTGCCGCTGTCGGTGTTTGCGGCAATCGTCTTTGCCGAAGCGCTGCTGTGGCGGCCGGTCGAGGTGGCGCTGATCGTCAACAATGGCCTGGGCAAATTCGGCCGCGCCGCGCTGCTGGCTATCCTGGCGACCGCGTTGCGGGCGCTTGGCGCGGTGCTGTTCATGTTCTCTGCGCATCACAGCGTCTGGATATGGTCGTGGTTCTATATCGGCGCCAATGCCGCCTCGCTGCTGATTGCCTTCGGCTTCTTCTACCCCCGCCAGCGGTTGCGGCTGCGCATCGAGCTCTATCTCAGGCGATTGGCCGATTCTGTCTACGTGGCCGGCGCCGAAGTGCTGTTCTACCTGCAGATGGAGTTCGACAAGCTGCTGGTGCTGGCGATCGGCGGCCCGCATCTGGCTGGCATCTACGCCATCATTATGCGGCTGGTAGACCTGACCGCCATTCCGATCCGCACCTTCTCGATGATGCTGGTGCAGCGCATGATGCGCGCACCGGAACTGTTGTCACGGCTGGCGGTCAAGAGCGGCATCGAAGGCGGTGTGTTCGCGGTCTCCACGGCAGCGCTGCTGACGCTTGGCATCGTGCTGCATTTCTTCCCCAATGCGCTCGGCAAGAATGTCGCCGAGGCCGCGCCGCTGGTCGTGCTGGCGATCTGCGTGCCTGGCTTGCGCAATCTGGTCGAATATCAGGCCGAGCTTTTGTTCGCGCGCGGCCAGACGCTGGTGCGGGCGCTCAATCTCGGTCTGCTCGCCGCACTGAAGGCGCTGCTTTTGACCTATGTGCTGACGACCATCCTCGACACGCCGAACCTGGTGCTGTCGCTCAATGTCGTCTTCCTGCTTTTGTATCTCGCCTCGACGCTGCTCACCTATTCGGCGATGCGTAAACCGGCAAAGCCCATCTAATCCAGCCCGGTCAAACGGCGGATACGGCCGATATCGGTGCCGATGAAGGATTGCATGCCGATCGCCACCTGCTCCGGCGCCATGGCGGCAACGAAGCGGCGGAACTCGTCGTCCGACAGCGCCTCGCCGGTCCAGTGCACCCGGCAGAACTCCTCCGAACCGTGGAAGTGGCCGGCACCCTGTAGCAAATCGTCGACATAGCGGCCGTAGATCATGCATTCGGAGAATTTGCGCGCCGAGCCGACGACCTCGACCCAGTTGCGACCATGGACCTTCTCGATCTCGCCGCACATGGCCAGCACGGTGTCGCGCCGCCAGGCGATCAGCGTCGAGATGTAGTCGTGGACCGATGTCCGGGACGGATCGATGCCGAGTGCCGACCCCGCGTTGCGCGACCAGATGCGATGCTCCTCATGACCTTCGTCCGCCAGCACGCCGTCGCGGCGGAACAGCCGCGCCTTGCCGTCGCGCCAGAAGGCGGCGCAGTCGAAAGGTTTGAGGAAGGCAACATCGGAATCGCAGAAGATCAGCACATCTTGAGATGCATGCGCCGAGATGGCGATGCGACGCAATTGCTGCACGTGCCAGCCACGCAGCGGCTGGGTCTTCAGGCTGAGCCAGACGCGCCGGCGAAACAGGCTGAGCGGATCATCAAATGCGTGCAGCCAGCGCGGCAGCAATTCACGCTCGTCGACGACCGTGCGGCGGCCGGTTTCCAATTGG
>NZ_RZQY01000427.1:0-5143 GCF_003998575.1 Mesorhizobium sp. M7A.F.Ca.CA.001.10.2.1
CACCGGCGTGTACCATGTGTCGTCAGATCCAATCAGCAAGTATGATCTCCTCAGAATCATTGCCGAGGTTTACGGCAAAAAGACCCAAATCGTTCCGGACGACCAGTTGGTGATTGACCGCTCATTAAATTCATCTCGTTTCCAGAACGCTACCGGCTACCGCCCTCCCGACTGGCCGGTTCTAATCCGATCCATGTATGACTTTGGCTAAAACATCCTCGAGCGAGACGTTAATGTTTTCCAACAAGACCCTTTTGATTACTGGGGGCACCGGCTCTTTTGGCAACGCTGTGCTGGCTCGATTCCTCAAAACGGACTTCGCAGAGATCCGTATCTTTAGCCGGGACGAAAAAAAGCAGGAGGATATGCGCCTGTCGTTGCCGGACGATCGCTTAAAATTTTATATTGGTGATGTCCGCGATTATCACGCTGTCGATGATGCAGTTCGCGGAGCCGACTACATCTTCCACGCTGCGGCGCTCAAGCAAGTGCCGTCTTGCGAATTTTACCCAATGGAGGCGATCAAAACGAATGTTCTCGGCGCTGAAAACGTGCTTCGCGCTGCGATCAGCCATCGCGTCCAGCGTTGCGTGGTGCTTAGCACTGACAAGGCTGTATACCCTGTAAACGCTATGGGTATGTCAAAGGCGTTGATGGAAAAAGTTATGATCGCGAAATCGCGAGTCAGCGATTCTGTTCGCACCGTCGTCTGCGCCACCCGTTACGGCAACGTCATGGCGTCCCGCGGCTCAGTGATCCCCCTCTTCCTTGACCAACTGCTAGGCGGCAAGCCCCTGACATTAACCGATCCCAACATGACACGTTTCTTGATGTCGCTCGATGAATCAGTCGACTTAGTACTTTATGCATTCGAGCACGCACGGTCGGGCGATATATTTGTTCAGAAGGCACCCGCTTCTACCGTGGGGGTTCTGGCTGAGGCGATGCAGGAACTATTCGAACGGGACAATCCGGTGAAAATCATCGGGACTCGTCATGGTGAGAAGCTTTTCGAAACTTTGGTGTCGCGCGAGGAAATGGTGCGTGCGGAAGACCTAGGCAATTATTATCGGATTCCGGCCGATTCTCGGGATCTGAACTACGACAAATATTTCGTTGAAGGCGAGCGAATGGTTTCAGAGCTGGAGGATTACACATCTCACAACACCGTTCGCCTCGATGTCGGTCAGGTCAAGGCACTGCTATCGCAGTTGGACATCCTTAAAGGGGCGCTCCGTGCTTAAGGTCATGACCATTGTTGGGACTCGGCCAGAGATTATTCGGCTGTCCAGGGTCATTGCAAAGTTCGATGCCAATTTCGATCACGTGCTCGTTCATAGTGGCCAGAACTACGATTATGAGCTGAATGAGGTCTTCTTTTCGCAGTTGGGCATTCGGCCGCCCAACGTCTTCCTCGAAGCTGCAGGTGCTTCTGCTGCGGAGACAATTGGGAAAGTCATCATCGCGGCTGATCAGGCGATCGAGAGTCATCGCCCCGACGCACTGCTGATTTTGGGTGACACGAATAGCTGTTTGGCGGCGATTGCGGCCAAACGGCGGAAGGTGCCCATCTTCCACATGGAGGCCGGAAATCGTTGCTTCGATTTTCGTGTTCCAGAGGAGATTAACCGCCGAATTGTGGACCATACAGCGGATGTCAATCTGACCTATAGCCAGATTGCTCGTGACTACCTACTGCGAGAAGGCCTCCCACCCGACCAGGTAATTGTTACCGGCAGTCCGATGCGGGAGGTGCTCGAGCACTACAGAAGCGGAATCGAAGCCTCGGCGGCGGTCAGCAATCTCGGCTTGACGGCAGAACGTTTCTTCGTAGTCAGTGCTCATCGCGAGGAAAATGTGGATTCGCCCGAGCGGCTAAGGAAGCTGCTTAATGTCCTCAATGGGATTGCCGAGCGATATCAGGAGCCAGTCATCGTTTCGACTCATCCTCGCACGAGAAAACGTTTGGACGCGCTTGGTGCCAGCTGCCATGAAAATGTCAGGTTTGAAAAACCGTTTGGGTTCTTCGACTATATTAGGCTCCAGTGTTCGGCTCGAGCCGTGCTTTCGGATAGCGGCACGATAACTGAGGAAAGCGCGATCCTGAACTTTCCCGCCCTCAATCTGCGCGAGGTACATGAGCGCCCCGAAGGCTTCGAAGAGACCTCAGTGATGATGGTCGGCCTGGACATAGAGCGCGTTTTTGACGGGCTTAAGATATTGGAGACTCAGTCACGAGGCGCGATGCGGACCTTGCGTTTGCCGACTGACTATAGCTCCGACAATGTATCCGAAAAGGTGCTGCGGATCGTTCTAAGTTACACGGACTTCATCAACAGGCGGGTCTGGAGGAAACACGAACCTGGCGCCGTCTGACCGCAATCGTGCCTTCGTCTCCCCGCAGCTCTGAGCGAAAAGCCGTCCGCCGCATTCCGACTCGCCATCGTCTAGTGCAAGGCAGGAACTCAGCCCAACTAAATCTGATACGGCAGATCCTCACACTTTCGCGGTAACCGCCCGCCTACCCGTAGCCAGCCAATCAACCATGTACCAAACGGCGCCGACGAAAAGCACCGACAGGACCAATTCGATCGCGTAAATGAACAAAGTCCACGGGAACCCCATTTGGACGAGTAAGTAGGCTAACGAGACACCTGTCACCGCCGCAGAGGCGACATTTTGTGTGACCCAGGCAGCCAACCATTCGATCGAATGGCCAGCTATTGTCAGAAAGAACATGAATACCGAGACGACGATTATCGACCCTGAAAGGCTGGCCACCCCAATGGGGCCTGGCAACGTGAGGAACGTATAATATTGGACCTTTCCGTACCGGTCACCGGACATTTTTTGGTAGATCGCTTGGGCGCCAGCGGCTGGGTCTTCTTTGATCACATGCAAGAACAAATCGCCTCCAAGATGGTCAAGATTTGCCGCGGCCGTCATCGTCCCTTCAAGTCCAACCCAGCGCATGACCGCGAGATTGCGCAGTTGACGGTAGAGACCGGCTAGGGCGAAACGATCACCTCTGACTGCCTCAACCTTGTCTATTATCGTCGCAGCCGGAGGCGCCGAGGAGTCGGGCGACGGTGCCAGAGTTTTTCCGATGCCTGTCGGCTGCTGTGGAACAACGCCTGACGGCTGCTGTGGAACGCCTTGTGTCTGTGCGGTGCTGATCGAGAAATCGAAAGTGCGTTCAAGGCTAACTACTGCAAGCGAGCCTGCAAAAACAAATCCGCTGAGACCCATGGCAACTGCGATCGCAACCCAACTCCTCACATCGCGACGTCGTAAGACAACGACCGCGAATGCGGCGAGAACATAGAGAAGCAACTGGATGCGGCTTCCCATCGAGAGCGATGCGAGCAGCCCAAGAAACACTGCTACGTAGATCAACACTGAATACGACCAGTCGCGTAGTTCGACCAGCCACAGGGCCAAGGTTAGGCCTCCCAAAAGAGCCCCCCATGCGATCACGAAGGCCGCGACCGCATACAGGCGGGGGTTGATGTTAATGCCCAAGGGGAAACCAATCCGTATAATGTGAAATGAGTAATTGGCCCAATACAGCCCGATAGAAACGGCAATCAAACTTGCAAACGCGAGGACGACAAATTTCGACACGAAAGGAGGCGCTACCGCCTTCCGAATTTCCTTGAACGCGGGATAAAACGATGCGGCCAATCCAGCCGCGCACACCCCTGAAAAGCCACTAGCTGCGAAAGCAAGTGCCTGATCCCACTCAGTCGTGAATGTGCTGGTAGGCTCGATGAGCGCGATGCCAAATACGAAATTAGCGACCGCTTTTGCAATGAATCCTACAAAAAGGAATGACGACAGCAGAAACACGAAAAAGGAGGACGGACGCCAGAGCGGGATGAAGACGGCAGCGCAGCCCGATGCATAGAACCAGAGGAGAATCAGTTTCGACTGGCCGGGATAGGTGGCTAGAAGGACGAAGCCCATTGAGGCAACAAGCAGCGCAACTCCCAAGAGAATCGCGTTTCCGGGCACATTTGCTCGAGATGGCTGAAGCTTTTGAGATTGGCTCATATCAACCCTTTACTTCAATGCTCGCGGAGACCACAAACCGACATGCGGCAAGCATGACCAAAACCCTCTGCGCCACGAATCGCGATTCTTCCCCATAATACACGCAGCCGGCGACGCAATTCGTTGTATGAGAAGCAATCCCCATGATATAGCCCTGCGAATTGCGAATTGGCTTGTGCCTCGTCTCATAAATTGGCTCGATTCGCTGCCCTTTTTCGAAGTCAGCCCGAATGACCTACAAGCAATGTGACACCGGTCCGCGCGTGGTAGTGCTCGGGGGAACCGGGTTCGTTGGTGAGGCCCTAGCGCGGCTGTTGGCCAATCCGGCCTTCCCACCCAGCCGGTTCATTGTGCATCGTTCGGAACCAGAATGGCTCAATCAAGCCGGCGTGAATGTCAAAAAGGCCGATTTGGAAGATTCTGCCGAGATGTTGGCCGCCTTGAGCGGTTACGACGTGATGATCAACTTATTACGCCCCGACGGCACCGGTTGGTACCCTACCGTATTGCGGAGCTTGCAGTCGACATTTCGCGACGCCGGTATTTCCCGTTGTATTCATGCTAGCAGCATTGACGTTTACGCAGGGGTACGCGACCGGCAAATCGACGAAGCCACATTGCCATGCGCGTTGTCGCCTTATGAGCAAGAGCATCTTATAGGTGAGGCAATTCTGACAGGCTCGTTCGCCGAGACGATTGTGTTGCGGCTGGGAGCTATTTTCGGATGCGGCGGACGCAATCTCGTCACTTTGGCGGAGGAGATGAAACAAGCCCCATCATGGAAGATTGCGCTCCGCCGTGCTCTTTACGGTGAAAGACGAATGCACCTGGTGAGTGTGGAGACTGTTGCACAGGCATTTGTCAAATTGGCGTTCGACCGGAAAATCCATGGCTCACAGATCGTCGTAGTTACCGATGATTCCGATCCGAATAACAATTTCGCGTTTGTCCAGGATCGCTTCGCCCTGGCATTCGGCCGAGAATTCCCGAAATTTGGACCAACCTCACCAAGATTCTTCCTTAGATTCTTGTTACGTCTGAGGGGGCTTCCGGCGCACGCTATTGACCGGCGCTTCTCTGCAATCAGGGC
>NZ_RZQY01000428.1:0-5140 GCF_003998575.1 Mesorhizobium sp. M7A.F.Ca.CA.001.10.2.1
GTCATAAGGCGCCTGGGCGGCATGCCCTTGCGGCAGCGCACCCTGGACGACGGTCACATTGCCGCAGCCCAGCGACGAAAGCGTCGATCTGGCGGTTTCCGCCAGCGCCGAATCACTCTCAAGCGCCACCACGGACCTGGCCAGCCGCGACAGGATGGCCGAGGCGTAGCCGGTTCCGCAACCGACATCGAGCGCCGAATCGGTCGGATTGATCTCGGCCAGTTGGATAAGCTTGGCCAACGGGGATGCTTCCATCAGGTAGCGTGCGCCGTCCGCGCCGGCGGCAATGCGGATGTCCTCGTCGATATAGGCGAGATCGCGCTGGGCGGCGCCGACAAACATCTCTCTTGGGATGACAAGCATTGCATCAAGCAGCGGCGCGCTGGTCACATCGGTGGTGCGGACCTGGCCGTCGACCATCTTGACGCGTAGTTCGGAGAAATCAGCGCTCATGTCCCAACCAATCCGCTTGCCGCGCCAGAACCGCGGTCCATTGTGTCAGGAACTTCAGGCCCCTGCGCTGCCGCGCGGGGGCCCGGGCATTGGAGGCCTCGCCCGGAATCGAACCGGGGTGCAAGGATTTGCAGTCCTCTGCGTAACCACTCCGCCACGAGGCCTCATTGCTCCCGGCGTTCCACCCGGTTCCAATAGGTTGCGGCGAAAATGCCGTCAAGCGGCCACCGTGCATTCCGAACGGTTTCCTCGCGTCAGTCCGGACGGCATCCGGCAAATCGTCGGACCGGGCCTGACCGCTCCATTAGCGGACAATTAAGCATAGCCTGCCCGGAGGAGAAACTCATCGGCGGCCCGTGCGTTGGACATGGCAGGAGGAAGAGCCATGCGCCGGACAATGGCAGCAAATACGAGTGCCTCGTCCGGCCTGTCCCTGCTACAATGCGGAGAGCTTCTGCATTACGCAATCGACCGTCTGTCCATCGAAGGTGCGGACAGCCTGTCGCCGCACGACAGGGCAAGGCTTGCCTCGGCCGCGGCGATTCTCAAGCAGATCCATGAGGCACTGGAAGAACACGCCGCCCGTTGAACACCCACCCTGCGCTATCGGCGGTCAATCGGGCCGGCGACGCCGTTCCCACCAGACGACAAAGCGACGCCGGTGACGGCGAACCATGGCGAATTCATAGGACAGCACCAGCAATCCGAGCGGAACCATCCAGAAGCCGAGGATCGGCAGGAAACCGAGGATACCGCCGATGGTCAGCAGGATGCCGATCGTGATTCTGAGCCCGCGCGAGCGCGGCATTTTGAACTCGCGCCCGAAAACGGAGATTTTCCGCGCCGGCATCTGGTTGTCTTGTGCTGTCATCGTCTCGAAAAATTGACCCGTTTGATTTTTCGCAAGCATGCTGGAACCAAAGCCGCCGCCGCGCTTTCGGTTCCATATCCCTGCCAAGACGGCTAATATGAGGGCAACCGTCGACGATTGCGAGAAAGGCCTGCGCGAAAAAGCCTCGGAAAAATGTGAAAAGCTTCTTTGCAAAGCCGAAAAGGGCAGCTATAGGCTGCGCCACTCACATAGAGCATCCGTTCCCCGGTAGCTCAGTGGTAGAGCAACCGGCTGTTAACCGGTTGGTCGCTGGTTCGAATCCGGCCCGGGGAGCCAATCATTTCCAACGGTTTCAGAGTTTTCAGGAACGGCCGAAAATAGGCTGATCTACAGCATGTCTACACAACTCGACTTCGCTAGGCGCCGATCTACACCGGAATCGCCCGAAGGAGAGAAATCACCATGGAACACGTTTTTGATGAGCTGATCGGCCTGCAGAGACTCAGCCGAGATCGAATTGGCGAGCCGCCGCGACGGCCTGGACGATTCGCTTGGCAAGGAACCTAGTAACCGGCGTGGCGATCGGCATCGGAATTGCCGTCGGTATTGCTCTAGGCGGTTAATGAAACCCTCCGGGTGCAAAAACCTATGCGGTGAAGTTAGCCCGAAGCAAAGACAACATCAGACCTTGCGCCTCCGTCCGCCTTGACGGCCGCGTGGCAGTCTCTCAGTTTTTTGGACGACCCACTCTTGGAGTGGGCTCGGCGGATGTAGTCGAAAACGTGACGTGCGGTGTCGCCTTCGCCAACGAAAACGAAGGGTTCGCGGCTTGTGTGCACGGTGACGGTCTCGTAACGCCTGTCGAGCGGCGGACCGGGATCGTCCCGAAAGTCGACATTTTTCCGGAGAAGCACTTTCATTTCGTCGGGCATGATTGAAACCTCCCTGTCGAAGGTGATCTCCTTTTTCCAGTAGATCAAGACCGGAAGCGGTACGCCTCCGAATTGCGGTGCCAATTCTTTCCTGCGACACTCGAGTCCATCGCGACATGGGGGAGCCTTCTATGCTTGCAAAAGACACTGTGATCTGCTGGACGCCTGACAGGCCGCCCTTCCATGACCGCCCTATGGCGGGGACGATCATGGTCACAACCGCTCCACTGCCGCAGCACGACTATGGTCATATGAAAACGTATGGAGCCGTAAACTTGGACTGGAGGCAGATGGACGCTTACGACCGTCGGCAAAAGCTTCAACGCCTTTTCACTCAGATCATTCATAAGGATTGCATTCCCGAGATCGATGCCCGTCTGGCTCTTTCAGTCATTGATGACATCCTGATTGATGACCTTCACAGTCAGCAGCAGGATGAAGATGAGGTGTAAGGTAAGCGGCGGCCGATCGCATCGCGCCTCAGCCAGCGAGTAGGGGATCCATATATGGCGGCGACCGTCGCGCTTAACCAGGTATCGGCCAACCTATGGGAGATGCCCCAGCCTTTGGGGGATTACGCCGGCGAGCTGCTGAAGCGGGGAAGATCCTACTATCAAGCGTTCCAGATCCTTGCCGAGCGTAACGAACCCGGTCTTAGCTATCCGGCCTATTTCCTCCTCGCGCATGCCGTGGAGGTCATTCTCAAATCATATCTGGTGGCGAAGGGCACGCCGAAGAGCAAGCTTGGCAAAAGACCATTGCGACATGACACAGGACAAGTGTTCGCTGAGTGCGAAAAGCAAGGCCTTGTGGTTGCCGACCAGATGATGAAAGCGCTGGCGATCCAGCTCGCCCATGTCAATCAGGATTACGACCTGCGCTATCCCACTGGCTTCAATCTATCCATTCCTGGCCCGAAGCATTGCGTCCTTCCCCTCGATGCCCTGATCGCCGCGGTCGCGCCGGGCGTCGAAAAGGCCTTCATCATAGCGCAAATCCAGTTCGCAGCCGACACACAGCACCTTCGCGGCAGCAAAATCCGATGGAGCGATTAGGCGACGATGACAGCCGAACTCGCGGTATCCGTAGTAGCCTTAGTCGTCGCGATCCTGGCGTTCGGGCTATCGATCTTCTTTTGGCGGCGCCAGTTCCGACCGATCGTAACGGCGATGGTTCAGACGCATGACGGAGGTAACGAGGCGATCGCCTATAATCTGGTGGTACTGAATTCGGGGTCGATCCCAGCCAAGAACATCAGGTTGATAGTACGAGACCAGGCGGCGCTCGAGGCTGCCCTTGGCGCTGGCGCCGATGCCGAGGCACGCGGCCTTTGGCTGGCCTGTTTTGAGTCCTCGATGGTGATCCGCCTTCTTCAGAACGGCGCGCAGACGACATGCTCTTTTGGCCTAACACATAGGATTCCGAAGAAGAGCTTTTGGAAGGCTCAAGCCGAATTTCCGATCCAACTCGAATACGAAGGTTGGTTTGGCAAGAAATACCGCGACGATCCGCCGAACGTCCTGCAGATCGCCGACAGCGATAGTTTCACCGGAGGCATGTGGGGACCGGTGAAAAAGGACGGACCGGCTTACATCGAATGAGGCCGGCAGCGGATGCGGACCGGGCACTACACGTGCACCAGCTCACACCACTGCCGAAAACGGCGAACGAGCAAGCGCCTGATATCGCAGCGAAAAATCCGCCGGTATGCAGCGATAGACTACTCCCTTACCAAGGGAGAGTTCGACGACTCCATCTCATTCATGGTCATCATCGTCGTTGTCGATGGGAACTACCTTCGTCGACGACACGCTCGACATGCCATTTCGTAATAAGTTTAGATGCCCATGCCACGCCCAATGCCAATACCGTGGCTGAACGCGAGTTCCGCGCCCAGGCGCCGGCCGGACTCCACTTCGACGCCAAGCGCCTTTTTATAGTTTGCAAGAAGCGATTCCAGTTGCGGATCGCGCTCGAGGCTCTTGGCCATGTCGGACATGGCCGAGCGGGTTGACTTGTAACCGGACATGTCGCCAGCCTGGTATTGGTCCTGGCTTGTCCGGTGGAGCTTCTGCCAGCGTTCCACGAAACGGTCGGCCCGGCGGGTCGGATCGGCTTCCGGTCCGGTGCGGATTTCGCTTTCAAGCTGGAGAGCGAGCACGATACGGTTGACGCTACCGGCTCCCGCTTCACGAACCAGCTCGGGATTCTTGATATAGGCCGCTTCGGCATCGCGCCAGCCATGCGGCCGAACCTTATCGAACGCGTTGCGTGCATCCCTCAATTCGCGCATCTGCCCGGGACTACCCTGCCCGTCCACATTTCCGTTGCTGATAATAGCATCGAGCGCTCGCGCGTGGCGCACGAGAGCCTTCGTGCGAGCTCTGCGCAACGCCGCTTCCTCGTCCAACAACGCATCCGCTCCGCGTTGCGCTCCCCTGGTGCCCGCTTCCCTTCCTGGTTCGGCGCCGGCATCGCCGTTTTGCGTTCCAACCTCTCCCCCTTTCGGCCTGTACGCACGGTCCTGGCCGGGCTCTGCTTGTCCGGGCGAGCGCAACCCGTCCAGCATCCTTTCAATCCCGTCGCGAAGCTTCTCCGGAACGATCCGGCGCACGATCTTGACCACACGCTGACGGAAGCTGATCCCGCGTCGCTCGGCATAGTGTTGCGCCGGGTCGATCTGGTCGTAATCCGACGCCATATCCTTGGTGCGGTCGCGTGACAGCGCGCGGACAAGTCGTTCGCGGGTCGCGAAGTCTTCGCTGCCGTAATGCAGTTCCATCCCATCCCGATGTCGCGACAGGGACACGTAGCTGCTGTGCGAATCCATGTCCGGCGTTGCCAGCACATGGGTGCGGTCGACCGTCATGCCCTGGGCCTTATGGATGGTCGCGGCATAGCCGTGGTCGATGTGGGCATAGTC
>NZ_RZQY01000429.1:0-5139 GCF_003998575.1 Mesorhizobium sp. M7A.F.Ca.CA.001.10.2.1
GGTCTGGGAATAACCAACACACCTGTCACCAACACGACGACGGGTTCCGTTTCGAGCGATCGCGCCGGCATGGCCTCCGGCATCGACATGACCGCGCGCATGGTTTCATTGGCGCTGAACATCGCGGTGATGGGCTTCATCCTGGCCAGCGGTGTGCTGGCGCATCTGGGGCATGCGCTGCCCGACCTCGACGCTGCCCAATTGCGTCTTCTCGCCGAAGCTATCGCTGCTGGAAACCCCATCTCCGGGCTCGCCGGGACCGTCGCCCAGGATGCGCTGCGCAACGGCTTTGGCTGGGTCATGCTCTATGGCGGGATCGGCGTCTGGATCATGGCCGCCATCAGTTTCGCAAGCTTCAACGGCCGGCCGGTGCGGCGGACGGAGGTTCAGTGCTCTGATTGAACACTACAATGATCGAACAGGCGCCCTGGCGATCAACCCGCCGGCTGCAGCGGGTCGCTGCCGATCTTGGACAGCAGGATCACCGCCTGCGTGCGGCTGTCGACGCCGAGCTTCTGCAGGATGGCGGAGACATGCGCCTTGATGGTAGCCTCCGATACACCGAGTTCATAGGCGATCTGCTTGTTGAGCAGGCCCTCGGCCAGCATGCCCAGCACCCGTGTCTGCTGCGGCGTCAGAGCCTGCAGCCGCTTGATGAGGTCCGATATTTCGGGATCGCGCTCGATGCCGAGATCGACGCCGGCTGGTGCTGCGATGTCGCCGGCAAGCACCGATTGCACGGCGCTGCGGATCTCCTCCATGCTGGCCGACTTGGAGATGAAGCCGGAAGCGCCGAGATCGAGCGCCCGCCTGATGGTCGCCGGATCGTCATGCGCCGACACCACGACCAGCGGCACCGCCGGATGGATGCCACGCAGCGAGACCAGGCCGGACAGGCCGCTGGCGCCCGGCATCGACAGGTCGAGCAGCACCAGATCGACGTCCTCGTTGGCCACGACCAGCGCCTTGGCGCTCTCGAAATCGCCGGCTTCATGGATGGCGGCGACGTTGCCGATGCCGGCGAGCGCTTCGCGCAGCGCACCGCGAAACAGCGGGTGATCGTCGGCGATGACGAAAGAATAGCCTGCCGGCAAATGTCCCTCCCCAAATCCCCGATGATTTTTGGCTTTTCGGGTTCAATTGGACGATTATGAGGGGCTGCGCGCTGTTTTCAAGCGGCAAAGCCAGCGCGCCGCCTCCCCTGGTTGAAGCGCTCAGGTCTTCTGAGCGCCGTCGTCCTTGTCCATATCCTTGACGATGCCCATGAAGCCGCGCAGGAAGCGCTCCATGTAGCTCATGGTCTTGTTGAAATCCTCCTCGCTCGGCAGTTTCGATTCGAGGCGGGCGGAGAGCGAATTCTCGAGCTTGGTGACGCGCTCGTCCATCGCCTTCATCGAGGTTTGCAGGCGGTCGACCTCGTCCTGGAAAGCAGCGCGTTCGTCGGCCGCCATCTTGCAGACGAGCTGGCCCGAACGTTCCTCGCAGATCGACATGGCGCCGGTCTGCGTATCGATACGGACAAAGCCGCTATCGGACTTTTCCAGGCGGTAGCGGTCGGTCTCTTCCGAATAAGCTGAAGCCGCGACCAGCGAAACGAGCGCGGCGGGGATCAAGATGTGCTGCAGACGCATGTTGTCCTCCATGGCCAAGGCCTCAGATATCGCATGTTTGCGCCGGAAATGGGGAAGACCCTTGGCGTGGCCTTTCCCGAATGGCTGGTTCGGAATCTTTTTGACGCAATTCCCAAGGGAAAGCGCTATGCGCTTTTCCCGGGAAAACCGTTTCACACTTTTCCTGGAACTGCTCTATAGCGCAACCATGTCTCAGATTATCTACAAGATAACCCCGCAAGCGCCTTGGCGCGAGGCCGAAACGCATGGTCGCTTCACCGGCGCGCCGATCGATGTCGCCGATGGCTTCATCCATTTCTCAACGGCAGCACAGGTCAGGGAAACGGCGGCAAAGCACTTTGCCGGCCAGACGGACCTTCTGCTGGTCGCCATCGACGGCGCCGGCCTGGGCGCTGCGCTGAGATACGAGGTCTCGCGCGGCGGCGCGCTGTTTCCGCATCTTTATGGCCCGCTGGACCTCAAGGCCGTGCTGTGGGTCCGGCCACTGCCGCTTGGCGCCGATGGTGTGCACCAGTTCCCGGCACTGGAGGGGCAATGAGCGTGCTCGACCGGCTCGGCCAGAAGCTGCTGTTCGCCTTCGATCCGGAAACCGCGCATGGCATGTCGATTGCGGCGCTGCGATGCGGCCTGCCGGTCGGTGCGCGGACGACGCTCGACGCGCGGCTGAAGGTCAGCGTCTGCGGCCTCGATTTCCCCAATCCGATCGGCATGGCGGCCGGCTATGACAAGAACGCCGAGGTTCCGGACGCGTTGCTTGGCCTGGGCTTCGGTTTCGCCGAGGTCGGTACCATCACGCCGTTGCCGCAGGCCGGCAATCCGAAGCCGCGTATCTTCCGGCTGACTGCCGACGATGCGGTGATCAACCGATTGGGCTTCAACAATGAAGGCCATGCAGCGGCCGAAAAACGCCTTGCCGCACGCAAGGGGCGCTCCGGCATCGTCGGTGTCAACATCGGAGCCAACAAGGACAGCAGCGACCGCATCGGCGACTATGAGCGCGGTGTCGCCCGGTTTGCGCAATACGCCAGCTATCTCACCGTCAACATCTCCTCGCCCAACACGCCGGGCCTGCGCAACATGCAGGCGCGCGAGCAGCTTGGCGAACTCTTGTCGCGTGTCATGGCCGCGCGCGCCGCGGCAACGGCGCAGCCGCCGGTGTTCCTGAAGATCGCGCCGGACCTGGTCGAGGCAGAGCTGGAGGACATCGCCGCCGAGGTCACCGAAAAGCAGGTGGACGGCGTCATCGTCTCCAACACCACCATCTCCCGACCGTCATTGCGCAGCGGCGACACCGCGCGCGAGACCGGCGGGCTCTCCGGAAAGCCGCTGTTCGAGCGTTCGACCATCGTGCTGGCGAAGATGCGCAAACTGCTCGGACCGGACCGCGCCATCATCGGCGTCGGCGGCGTCGATTCCGCCGATACGGCGCTGGACAAGATCCGTGCGGGTGCTGATCTGGTCCAGCTCTACACCGGCATGATCTATGCCGGGCCTTCACTGCCGGGCCGTATCCTTTCCGGAATGGTCCGTTTCGTCGAAAAGGAACGGCTGAAGTCGATTTGCGAGTTGCGCGGCAGCCGCCTCGACTTCTGGGCGTCCAGGCAACTCTGAGCCTGCTCTCAGGAGCGTAGATTGCGACTGACGGCCCGCTCGCAAATGGCGCCGCCGATGGCAGGCAACACGCCGAAGAGAAGCAATTGCGCGGTGCCGCCGATGCCAGAAACCGCGGAGAGAATGAACGCAGCGAGCAATCCCAGCGCCGCGCCCAAGACATATGGCAGGTAGCTTCGCATAAGCTCGCCCTGGAACAATTGGTGCATCAAGTCTGTTGGAAATCGACTGGAAGTGCAAGTGCATCCGACCGCACAGCAGGGCAACGAACTCGGTTTAACGGGTTGCTTCGGAGCCTCGCCGGCGCATTGGCTGACGGAGCATCAAACGAAAAACCCGCCTGTGCGGCGGGTCACTGGCGCAAATCAGCACCATGGCCAAAAATGTACCATAGCTGAGATCACCGAGTCAAGAAAAAATTCCTATCGCGAACAGGTGCCGTTCGCTGCCTGGACGGCGCAGGGCCTCCCGGAGGGCACCGTCTAAAACGCCGTCCGCACCCTGAGCCGCAGGATCGTCAGCAGGCTGAAGCCTCGCACCAGCAGGAAGACGTGCAGCGCCGCCCAAAGTCCATTGTTGCCGAAGGCGGGCGCAAGGGTCAGCAGCGCGGTCGCGAAAACCAGGAACGACAGCAGCATCATGTTGCGCATGTCGCGGGACCAGGTCGCGCCGATGAAGACGCCATCCATCTGGAACGCCAGCACACCGCTCAGCGCCGTGAATGCCGCCCATGGCAGGTAGATGTCGGCCACCGAACGGACTTCCTCCGATGTCGTCACGAGAGCGACCAGATTGGCGCCACCAGACAGCATTACCAGCGTCGCGGCTCCCGCCAGTCCGAAACCCCAAAACAGCGTCAGCCGCACGGCCTGGCGGAACGGTGCGGCGGCACGTGCGCCGACGGCACGGCCCGCCAGCTGTTCGGCGGCGGTGGCAAAGCCGTCGAGGAAATAGCCGGCGACGAGGAAGAAGTTCATCAGCACGGCGTTGGCGGCCAGCGTCACCGTGCCGAACTGCGCGCCCTGGCGGGTGAACAATGCGAAGGCGGCGAGCAGCGAGAACGAGCGGATCATGATGTCGCGGTTGAGCGACATCATGCGCAGGAAGGCGGCCATGTCGAGCAGGCGGTGGCGCGGCAAGGATGGGGCGGCCCGGAACCGGCGGATAACGATCGCCAGGCCGAGCAGCATGGCCAGGAACTCACCGGTGACGGTCGCCCAGGCAACGCCGGCGACACCCCAGCCAAGTTCCAACCCAAGCACGAAGCAGAGCGCGATGTTGATGCCGTTCAGCACCAATTGCAGCATCAGCCCAAGCCCGCCCTCGCCGCGCCCCAGCACATAGCCGAGGATGGCGTAGTTGATCAGCGAGAACGGCGCCGCGAGCAGCCTGATCCTGATGTAGACGCCCATCGCCTCGCTGACGCGCGGTTCGGCGCCCATGAACTTTTGCCCGGCGATGGCGACCAGCGGCGCAAGGGCAGCGAGCACGATGCCGGCGATAACCGCGATCAGCACGGCGCGCCAGAACACCGCCTGTTCCTCCAGGGCGTCGCCGCGCCCAAACGCCTGTGCGACAAGCCCGGTGGTGCCCGAGCGCAGGAAATTGAAAGAGGTGAAGACGACGTCGAAGATCAATGCGCCGGCCGCCAGGCCGCCAAGCAAGGCGGCATCGCCGAACTGGCCGATGACAGCCGTGTCGACCAGGCCGAGCATCGGCGTCGTCAGATAGGCAAGCGTCATCGGCACGGCGATGGCGAGCACGGAACGATTGGTGACGACAAATGATCCGGGGTTGATTGGGGATCTGGCGTCGGCTGGGGTTGCACCCTGGTCCAAGGATTGCTGCCTTGCTGATTGCGGCTTGATCGAACTGCCGATGTGCCCCATTTTCCAGC
>NZ_RZQY01000042.1:0-18641 GCF_003998575.1 Mesorhizobium sp. M7A.F.Ca.CA.001.10.2.1
GCCGTGGCGGAAGTGTTCGGCACCTTGCCGGTCGTGGTCGCGGTGATCTTGACCTGGTCGAGGTCGATCTGGAACTCTTCCGCCACCACCTGCGCCACCTTGACGTAGAGGCCCTGCCCCATCTCGGTCCCGCCATGGTTCAGATGCACCGAACCGTCGGTGTAGACATGCACCAGCGCGCCGGCCTGGTTGTAGTGGGTGGCGGTGAACGAGATGCCGAACTTGACCGGTGTCAGCGCCAGGCCGCGCTTGATGAAACGGCTGTTGGCGTTGAAGGCCGATATCTCACGCCGCCGCCGCGCATAGCTGGCGCTTTCCTCCAACTCGGCGACGATGCGCTGGATGATGTTGTCCTCGACCGTCTGGTGGTAGGGCGTGATGTTGCGGCCCCTCTCGCTATCACCACTGGTGCCGTAGAAATTCTTTTTGCGGATTTCGAGTGGATCCTTGCCGACGGCAAAGGCCACCTCGTCGATGACGCGCTCGGCGCCGACCATGCCTTGCGGGCCACCGAAACCCCGAAACGCGGTGTTCGAGACGGTGTTGGTGTAGAGCGGCGCCGATTGGGCATGCACCGCCGGCCAGAAATAGGTGTTGTCGCAGTGGAACAGCGCGCGATCGGTCACCGGGCCGGAAAGGTCCGACGAAAAACCGCAGCGCGCCGCGAACATGAAATCGACGCCGAGGATATTGCCCTCGTCATCGAAGCCGACCTCGTAGTCGACGAGGAAATCATGACGCTTGCCGGTGGCGATCATGTCGTCGTCGCGGTCGGGCCGGATTTTCACGGCGCGATGGTGTTTCTTCGCGGCGATCGCGGCCAATGCGGCAAACTGGTTGCCCTGCGTCTCCTTGCCGCCGAAGCCGCCGCCCATGCGGCGGATTTCCACCGTGATGGCGTTGCTCGGCACGCCGAGCGCGTGGCTGACCATATGCTGGACTTCGCTCGGATGCTGGGTCGAGGAATAGATGGTGACGTCCTGGTCCTCGCCCGGAATGGCCATGGCGATATGGCCTTCGAGGTAGAAGTGTTCCTGGCCGCCGACGCGCATTTTTCCCTTCAACCGGCGCGGCGCCTGACGGATGGCTGTGGCGGCATCGCCGCGCTTCAGCGTCAGTGGCGGCGTGACGAGTTTGTCCTTCCTAGGATCGAGCGCACCAATGTCGGTGACGAAGGGCAATTCCTTGTATTCGACCTTGGCCAGCCTGGTGGCGCGGCGCGCCTGCTCGCGGGTCTGCGCAATGACGCAGAAGATTGGCTGGCCGTAGAATTGCACCTTGCCGTCGGCCAGCACCGGCTCGTCGTGGCGGCCGGTCGGCGAAATGTCGTTTTCGCCGGGCACGTCACTGGCCGTCAGCACGTCGACAACGCCGGGCGCTGTACGCACCGCCGAGAGATCCATGCTGGCGATCGTGGCATGCGTGGCGCTGGAAAGCCCGAGGCAGCCATGCAGCGTGCCGGCCGGTTCCGGCATGTCGTCGATATAGACGGCGGTGCCACTGACATGCTTGTGGGCGGAGTCATGCCGTTGATCGGTGGCAACGCCGCCGGCGATCTTTTCAGCCTTGAGGTTGGGGGCAGCGTGCTTGTTCATCATGCGCGCCCTTTCCCTTCTCCCCGTTCACGGGGAGAAGGTGGCCCGAAGGGTCGGATGAGGGGCAGCGCCGACGTCGACAGCCTTGCAGACAAAGATCGACGACGGCGCCGCCCCTCATCTGCCTGCCGGCATCTTCTCCCCGTGAACGGGGAGAAGGACGCTACTCGCGACCGTTCGGCTGTTTGTTCACTGGCATTGGTGCTCATCATGCCGCCTCGTTGCGTGACACTTGGAATGGTGCCCGGGTATCCGTGGTCTCGGCAAAGAAGCGCAACAGCAGGTTTTTCGCCGCCAGTGCGCGATATTCGGCCGAGGCCCGCATATCGGTCAGCGGAGTGAAATCCCTGGCATATTCGGCCATCGCCGCTTCAACTGCCTGTTCGGTCCACGGCTTGCCGAGCAGCGCTTTTTCGACAGAGGACGCCCGCTTCGGCGTCGCCGCCATGCCGCCATAGGCGATGCGCACCTCCGCCACCGTGCCGTCTTTAGCCAGCGTCAGGAAAAAGGCGCCGAGGGCTGCGGTAATGTCTTCGTCGCGGCGCTTGGTGATTTTGTGGACGGCGAATTTCGTGCCCCTGGCCGGAACCGGAACGTGCACGGCCTCGACGAATTCGCCCGGTTGCCGGTCCTGTTTGCCATAGGCAATGAAGAAGGTTTCCAGCGGAATCGAGCGCCGCTTCTTGCCCTTGCGCAGGGTGAGACTTGCGCCAAGCGCGATCAAGGGCGGCGGCGTGTCGCCGATCGGCGAGCCGTTGGCGATGTTGCCGCCGATGGTGCCCATGTTGCGCACCTGTTCGCCGCCGATGCGATCGAACAACGGCCCCAGCGCCGGGATACGCTTCGCCAATGTAGCGAAGGCGTCAGTGTAGGTGACGCCGGCGCCGATCGAAATGACGCCCTTGTCTTCCGAGATGGTGCAAAGTCCGTCGAGATTGCCTATGAAAATGGCCGGCGAAATATCGCGCATATGCTTGGTCACCCATAGGCCGACATCAGTCGAGCCGGCAACGATGGTGGCGCCGGGTTCCTTGTCCAGCACGGCGGCGAAATCATCGACGTTGGCCGGCACGACCAGCCGCGCCTTGGCCGAACCGATCTCGACCCGGGCGCCGTCATGCAGGGCCTCGAGCCTCTCGGTGATCGCCTTGCGCTCTGCGGCCAGCGGATCCTCCGCCGCCTTACCGTAGCTGGAGATGGCATGCGCGGCGCGGATGATCGCCTCGTAGCCGGTGCAGCGGCAGAGATTGCCTTGCAAGGCCTTTTCGATATCCGCGTTCGACGGATTCGATGACTTCATCCACAGGCCATAGAGCGACATGACGAAGCCCGGCGTGCAGAAGCCGCATTGCGAGCCGTGGAAATCGACCATCGCCTGCTGCACCGGATGCAGTTGGCCTGATACGCCGCGCAGATGCTCGACGGTCACGACGTGTGTGCCGTCGAGCGAGCCGAGGAAGCGGATGCAGGCATTGACGCTTTCATAGACCAGCCCGTCCGCCGAGAGCTTGCCGACCAACACGGTGCAGGCGCCGCAATCGCCCTCGGCGCAGCCTTCCTTGGTGCCGCGCAGCGAACGGTCGAGCCGCAGCCAGTCGAGCAGGGTCGCGTCTGACGCCACCGACGAAAGCGCGACGTCCCTGCCGTTGAGGATGAAGCGGATTTCTTTGCGGATGCTGATTTTGGCCATGCCTCAGCTCCCCCTGTATGTCGAGTAGCCGTAGGGCGAGACCAGCAGTGGCACATGATAGTGCACGGGCTCGGCCATGCCGAAGCGGATTGGTACTACATCGAGAAAGGCGGGTTTCGGCAGGCTCAACCCCTGCTGACGCAAATAGTCGCCGGCGGCGAAGACCAGTTCGTATTCGCCGGTGCGGAACTCCGCGCCGGCGAGCAGCGGCTTGTCGCAACGGCCGTCGGCATTGGTGACAACGGTCTTCAGATGTGTCCGCGCCTTGCCGTCGAGGTGATAAAGCGCGATCGACAGTCCCGCCGCCGGCTTGCCGGTCGCCGTGTCGAGGACATGGGTCGTCAGACGCCCGCCATCGGCATTCGACGTTTCTGCCATTGGCCGCCTCCCATTTCCGGTACGAGCGAATTGGCCCGGTACGATCAAGTATCAACAGTGAATTGTGCGCCAATTAAAGGCGATGCATAAGTCCCGGTCGAGCGGAGTGCGACAAAAACACTTTCAAAAATTTTCGGGGGAATGCGAGAGGCACCCTTTCGATATCCTGATCATACTTCGGGCCATGCCCGGCGGGAGGGACGATGCGTTACAGCAGAGACATGCGCGGCTACGGAGCCAATCCGCCGGACCCGAAATGGCCTGGCGGCGCACATGTCGCCGTGCAGTTCGTCGTCAACTACGAGGAAGGCGGCGAGAACTGCGTCCTGCATGGCGACAAGGCGTCTGAAGCCTTCCTGTCGGAAATCGTCGGCGCGGCACCCTGGATGGGCCAGCGTCACTGGAACATGGAATCCATCTACGAATACGGTGCCCGCGCCGGCTTTTGGCGGCTGCTGCGGCTGTTCACCGAGTCGCAAGTGCCGATCACCTGCTACGGCGTCGCCACCGCACTCGCCCGTTCGCCGGATCAGGTGGCGGCCATGCAGGAAGCCGACTGGGAGATCGCCTCGCACGGGCTGAGATGGATCGACTACCGCGACCACAGCGCCGAAGATGAGCGCCGCGACCTCGAGGCGGCGATCAAGCTGCACTACGAAGTGACCGGCGCGCGCCCGACCGGCTGGTATACGGGTCGCACATCGATCAACACAGTGCGGATTGTGGCGGAAGAAGGTGGTTTCGACTATGTGTCGGACACCTATGACGACGAGCTGCCCTACTGGTTCGAGCATGAGGGCGGCGCGCAGCTCATCATCCCCTATACGCTCGACGCCAACGACATGCGCTTCGCCACGCCGCAGGGCTTCAACTCGGGCGACCAGTTCTTTGCTTATTTGAAGGACAGCTTCGACACGCTCTATGCCGAGGGCAAGGCCGGCCGGCCACGCATGATGAACATCGGTCTGCATTGCCGCCTCGTCGGGCGGCCGGGGCGGGTGGCGGCGCTGAAGCGCTTCGTCGACTATGTGAAGTCGCACGACAAGGTCTGGCTGGCGCGGCGCATCGACATCGCCAAGCACTGGCAAGAGGTCAATCCTTATCAACCGGCGGCGCTCAGCCCATCGAAGATGGAATTCGAGACCTTCGTTCATACCTTCGGCGGCGTGTTCGAGCATTCGCCCTGGATCGCCGAACGCGCCTACGAATTGGAACTGGGCCCGGCGCATGACACTTCAGGCGGCCTGCACAACGCGCTTTGCCGTGTCTTCCGGTCCGCCAGCGAGACCGAGCGGCTTTCGGTGCTCAACGCCCATCCCGACCTTGCCGGCAAGCTGGCCAAGGCCAAACGGCTGACGGCGGAATCGACCAGGGAACAGGCCTCGGCCGGCCTCGACGCGCTGACCGACAAGGAGCGCGAACTGCTCTCCAAGCTGAACGCCGCCTACGTCACCACCTTCGGCTTTCCCTTCATCATCGCGGTGAAGGGCAAGACGAGGCAAGAAATCCTGGCGGAGTTCGAGGCGCGCATCGGCAACAGCCGCGGCGTCGAATTCGAGACCGCCTGCAAACAGGTCGAGCGCATCGCACTGCTCCGCCTCAAGGACATGCTTCCGCAATAGGTTTGAACCCATGGATACGATCAGAATGCCCGAGCGAACCTATTACGCACCACATGGCGGCCACCCCGGCCAGAGCGAGCTTCTGACCGGCCGCGCCGTCTTCACCGAGGCCTATGCCGTCATTCCTCGGGGTGTGATGCAGGACATCGTGACCAGTGCGTTGCCGTTCTGGGACGAGACCCGCGTCTGGATCTTGTCGCGACCACTGTCCGGTTTTGCCGAGACGTTCTCGCAATACATTGTCGAGGTCGCGCCCGGCGGCGGCAGCGACCGGCCGGAACCCGATGCCGGCGCCGAAGGCGCGCTGTTCGTGGTCGAAGGCGAACTGACGGTTCTGCTGGCCGGCAAGAAGCATGTCTTGCGGCCCGGCGGCTTTGCCTTCCTGCCGCCTGCCAGCGGCTGGACGGTCCGCAACGAAAGCAAGGCCGACGTGCGCTTCCACTGGATTCGCAAGGCTTACGAGGCGGTCGACGGTCTCGATGCGCCGGAGGCCTTCTTCGCCAACGAACAGGAGATCGCGCCGACGCCGATGCCCGGCACCGAGGGCCGCTGGGCGACGACGCGTTTCGTCGATCCAGCCGATTTGCGCCACGACATGCACATGACCATCGTCACGCTTGAACCGGGTGCGGTCATTCCCTTCGCCGAGACCCATGTCATGGAGCACGGGCTCTATGTGCTGGAAGGCAAGGCGGTCTATCGCCTCAATCAGGACTGGGTCGAGGTTGAGGCCGGCGACTATATGTGGCTGCGCGCCTTCTGTCCGCAGGCCTGCTATGCCGGCGGCCCGGGCAAATTCCGTTATCTGCTCTACAAGGACGTGAACCGGCACGCCAAGCTCGGCGGCGTCGGTGTCCCTGGGCGGACGCCGTGACGCGGATCATTGCGCGGCCACTGACCCGCGAGAGCTTTGCTCCGTTCGGCGACGTCATCGACATGGGCGGCGACAACCACTACCCGATCAATGGCGGCCGCGCGGAACGCTATCACGATCTGGCGACCGCCGAGGCGACCGGACCGAATGCCCGCGTGCTGATCTCGATGGTGCGCGGCACGCCTTACGAACTGCCGCTGAAGCTGAGCATGGTCGAGCGCCACCCCTTCGGCAGCCAGGCCTTCATCCCGCTGTCGCCGCGTCCATTCCTGGTCGTCGTCTGCCATGACGGCGAGCAAGGGCCTGATGAGCCGCATGCCTTCATCACCGCACCCGGCCAAGGCATCAATTACCGGCGCAATCTCTGGCATGGCGTGCTGACGCCGCTCGGCGAGCCTCAGGATTTCCTGATCGTCGACCGTGGCGGCGACGGCTCCAATCTCGAAGAGTTCCATTTCTCGCACGCCTACGAGATCCATCTCCCTTAATTTTTTGTGCGTGTCGTTACCCCAAACCCGGGGCACTTTGGGCGACATGCGGCAGGAGACCCCCTGATGACGGATATTTCGCTGATCGACCGCCTGCTCGACGTTATCGAGCACGACATCGTGCCGAAGACGGCCGACGGCGTCACCCATGGCAACAAGCTGTTCGGCGCCGCGATCCTGCGCAAGGACGACCGGTCGCTGGTGCTGGCCGAAACCAACAACGAGATGGAAAACCCGCTCTGGCACGGCGAGGTGCACTGCCTGAAGCGCTTCTACGAAATGCCCAGGGCTGAACGCGTCGATACGAAAGACGCCATCTTCATCGCCACGCACGAACCCTGCTCGCTCTGCCTGTCGGCTATCACCTGGACCGGCTTCGACAATTTCTACTATCTGTTCAGCCACGAGGATTCGCGCGACAGCTTTGCCATCCCGCACGACCTGAAAATCCTGAAAGAGGTCTTCACCCTCGATCCCGGCGGCTACAATGCCGAGAATGCCTACTGGAAGAGCTTTTCCATACGTCGGTTGGTGCGAACTTTGCCCGAAGCCGAGCGGCAACGGCTGGAAACACGTATCGGCGCGATTTCGGCGCGCTACGATGAGTTGTCCGGCGTCTATCAGGCGAATAAGGACGATAACGACATTCCGCTGAATTGACGCGGATTGACCAGCCGAATTCGTTGGCTGGCCCACGACGCGACCCCACCGGCTCCATCATCTGGCGATCCTGGAGCATGCCATGAAAACAGTCACCGAATTTTCCCGCAAGGTCGTCGAATTCCCGGACATGGGGATCGTCATGCCGGACGGCTGCCGGCTCTCGGCGCGGGTGTGGATGCCGGAGGATGCGGGCGACGATCCGGTGCCGGCGATCCTCGAACACCTGCCCTACCGCAAGCGCGACGGCACCATCTTTCGCGATCAGCTGACGCATCCCTATTTCGCCGGCCACGGCTATGCCTCGATCCGCGTCGACATGCGCGGCAATGGCGATTCCGAAGGGCTGATGGACGACGAGTATTCCGAGCAGGAATTGCAGGACGCCTGCGACGTCATCGCCTGGGCGGCAAGCCAGCCCTGGTGCAACGGCAATGTCGGCATGATGGGCATTTCCTGGGGCGGCTTCAACTGCCTGCAGGTGGCGGCCAAGCAGCCGCCGGCGCTGAAAGCCGTGATCAGCCTATGCTCGACCGTCGACCGCTATGCCGACGACATCCACTACAAGGGCGGCTGCCTGCTGATCGAGAACTTCGGCTGGGCTTCGACCATGCTGTCCTACTCGTCGCGGCCACCGGACCCGCTGCTGGCCGGCGACAACAGATGGCGCGATCTGTGGCTGACCCGGCTGGAGAACCAATCCTTCCTGGCGCCGCTGTGGCTGAAACACCAGCACCGTGATGCCTACTGGAAGCGCGGCTCGATCTGCGAGGATTTCTCCGCCGTCAAAGCCGCGGTGCTGTCGATCGGCGGCTGGCATGACGGCTACCGCAACACGGTCTCGCATCTGGCCAGCAACATCGAAGCCCCGGTCAAGGGCATTATCGGGCCATGGATCCACAAATACCCGCACTACGCAGGACCAAAACCCGCCATCGGCTTCCTGCAGGAGGCTCTGCGCTGGTGGGACCGCTGGCTGAAGGGTGTCGACACCGGTGTCGAGTCCGACCCGGCCTACCGCGCCTATGTCATGGACAGCGTGCGCCCAGCGCGCTGGCACCCCGAGCGGCCTGGCCGCTGGGTGGCGGAGCAGGAATGGCCATCGTCCAACATCAAGACACAAACGGTCGATCTGATCCCGTCAACGGAAAAACCCTCCATCGTTGCCTCGCCGCAAAGCTGCGGCCTGGCCGGTGGCGAGTATTTTCCCTTCACCTTCGGCCCCGAACTGCCGGGCGATCAGCGCCCCGACGATGCGCTGTCGGTGTGTTTCGACCAGTCGGAACTCAGTCAGGCCATCGACATCGTCGGCGCTCCGGAAGTCGAGGTGCGGCTGTCCTCCGACCGTCCGCAGGCCAACATCGCGATCCGGCTCTGTGACGTGCATCCCGACGGCGCCTCGGAACTGATTTCCTATGGCGTGCTCAATCTGACGCATCGCAATTCGCATGAATTTCCCGAGGCGCTGGTGCCGGGCGAAACCGTGTTCGCGCGCGTCGTGCTCGATCAATGCGGCTATCGCGTTCCGCCCGGCCACCACCTGCGTGTTGCCGTTTCAAACGCCTATTGGCCTGCCATCTGGCCGTCGCCGGAGCCGGTCCGGCTGACCTTGTCGGCGGCGACGCTCCGCTTGCCGCTGCGGCCGCTGGCGACAGACGACGAAGCGGCGTTCGCCGAGCCGGAAGGTGCCACTCCCTGGGCAACGGAGACGATCCGCGCCAGCAATTCCGAGCGCCATATCGATCGTGACGAAAAGACCGGAATCGTGACGCTTTCCATCGATGATGATTTCGGCGAGGTGCGCGATCTCGCTCATGGCCTGGCCAATGGCAGCATCGCCCGCGAGACCTGGACGATCCACCCCGACGATCCGCTCTCGGCCTCGGGGAAGACGCACTGGACGCAGACCCTGTCGCGAAACGGATGGTCGGTACGCACCGAAACGACAGCCGAAATGCGATCGGACGCGCAAAACTTCATCGTCAGCGCCAGAATCGAGGCCTATGAGGACGAAACCCTCGTCTTCGAGCGCAATTTCGAAGAGAAGGTGCGGCGCGCGCTTCTTTGAGCGCCGATTCATTGGTCCAATTGCGACGTACGATTTACGCCACGGCATGTCGCATTCGGTCTTGCTTACCGCTTTCCCTTGCGGTCATTATTCTCCTCACAAGAAACAAGAAAAACGACCGCAGAGTCGAACCAACAGAGTGAGGAACTCAAAATGTCGAACGAACTGGAATTTCTTAGCCGGCGTGTCGCGTCGGGCAAACTGAGCCGTCGTGATTTTCTCGGCCGGGCGGCGGCGCTCGGTATCTCCGCGCCCTTCGCCAACTCGCTGCTTTCAAGCGCTGCACGCGCGGCGGGTCCGGTCAAGGGCGGCACACTGAAGGCCGGCCTAGTCGGCGGTGAATCCACCAACAGCCTCGACCCGGCGCTGTTCATGACTCAGGTGCCGTTCGCCTTCGGCAAGATGTGGGGCGAATTGATTGTCGAGCTTTCGCCCGAAGGCAAGCTCGAGAATCGTATCGCCGAGGAGATCGGCTCGTCGGACGACGCCAAGGTGTGGACGCTGAAGATCCGCGACGGCGTCGAATTCCACAACGGCAAGACGGTGACCGCCGAGGACGTGGCCGCCACACTTGAGCGCCATTCCGACGAGAAGTCGAAATCCGGCGCGCTCGGCTATATGAAGGGCATCGAAACCATCAAGGCCAGCGGCAAGGAAGTCGTGCTGACCCTGAAGGAAGCCAATGCCGACCTGCCCTATTTGCTCAGCGACTATCACCTGATCGTCCAACCGAATGGCGGCAAGGACAAGGCCGACGCAGGCATCTCGGCCGGTCCTTACAAGGTTACGACCAATGAGCCCGGCGTGCGCCATGGCGGCGAGCGTTTCGCCAATTACTGGCAGGGCGACAAGATGGGCCACGCCGACCAGATCGAGATCATCGTCATCAACGATGCGACGGCGCGCACCGCCGCCCTGCAAGGCGGCCAGGTCAACATGATCAACCGCGTCGAGCCGAAGATCGTCGACCTGATCAAGCGCCTGCCCGGCGTCACCATCCGCAACCATGCGGGTCCCGGCCACTATGTCTTCATCGCGCATTGCAACACCGCACCCTTCGACAACAACGATCTGCGCATGGCGCTCAAGCTGGCCATCGACCGCGAAGAAATGCTCGACAAGATCCTGCGTGGCTACGGTTCGATCGGCAACGACTTCCCGATCAATGCGTCCTATCCGCTGTTTACCGAGATCGAGCAGCGCAAATACGATCCCGACAAGGCCAAGTTCCACTTCAAGAAGTCGGGCCATGATGGCGCCGTGCTGCTACGGACTTCCGACGTCGCCTTCCCCGGCGCCGTGGATGCCGCGCAACTCTATCAGCAGAGCGCGGCCAAGGCCGGCATCAAGTTGGAGATCAAACGCGAACCGGGCGACGGCTACTGGTCGGAAGTCTGGAACAAGCAGCCCTTCTGCGCCTCCTACTGGGGCGGCCGCTCGACGCAGGACCAGATGTACTCGACCGCCTATCTGTCGACGGCGGACTGGAACGACACGCGTTTCAAGCGTCCGGATTTCGACAAGATGGTGCTGGCGGCCCGGGCCGAACTTGACGAGACCAAGCGCAAGGCGATGTACCACGACATGGCTGTCATGGTCCGCGACGAAGGCGGTCTGATCCTGCCGATGTTCAACCAGTTCATCGACGCGACCGGTGCCAAGGTCGATGGCTGGGTCGACGATCCACATCAGGAACTGATGAACGGTTACGCCTTGGCGAAGTGCTGGCTGCAGGCCTGAGCCGGCTTTGCGGATATGTCTTCACCCATCCTGAAACTGATTGCCCAGCGCATCGCGCTGGGCATTCTCCTCTTGTTGGCCGTTTCGGTCCTGATTTTCGCCGGCACGCAGATCCTGCCCGGCGATGTCGCGCAAGCCATTCTTGGGCAATCGGCGACACCGGAGTCGCTCGCCAATTTGCGCGAGCAGCTCGGCCTCAACGATCCGGCCTATATCAGGTATTTCCGTTGGCTCGGCGGGGTGGTGACAGGCGACCTGGGTACCGCCATGTCGAGCGGCCAGGATATCGCCACGTCGATCAAGGGCCGGCTGTGGAACACGCTGTTCCTCGCCTTCTGGGCAGCGGTCGTCGCGGTGCCGCTAGCGATTATCCTCGGTCTGATCGCGGTGCGCTACCGCAATGGCTGGGTCGACAAGCTGATCTCCGGGCTGGCTCTGGCCTCGACCTCCTTTCCCGAGTTCTTCATCGGCTATGTGCTGGTCTATTTCTTCGCCGTGAAATGGCAAATCTTCCCGGGCATTTCGACTGTCTATGACGGCATGCCTTTTGGCGAGCGCATGCAGGCGATCGCTCTGCCGGCGGCAGCGCTGACGCTGGTCGTGCTCGCCCACATGATGCGCATGACACGCGCGGCGATCCTCAATGTCATGCAGTCGGCCTATGTCGAGACCGCGGAACTGAAGGGCCTGTCGGCCTTCAACGTCATCCGCAAGCACGCCTTCCCCAATGCCATCGCGCCGATCATCAACGTCGTCATGCTCAACCTCGCCTACCTGATCGTCGGCGTCGTCGTGGTCGAGGTGATTTTCGTCTATCCGGGCATGGGGCAGTATCTTGTCGACCACGTCACCAAACGCGACGTGCCGGTGGTGCAGGCGGTCGGCCTGATCTTCGCCGCCGTTTATATCAGCCTGAATATCATTGCGGACATAGCGGCGATCGTCGCCAATCCGCGTCTCAGACATCCGAAATAGGGGGCGGATATGCTCGATATCAAACGCATCCCCCTCCCCGCGCTGATCGGGATCGTGCTGACGGCATTGTTCGTGCTGGCGGCGATCTTCGCCCCCTGGATCGCGCCGCACGGCAATGGCGAAATCGTCGGCGACGTCTGGGAACCGATGTCGGCTGCCCATTTGCTGGGCACCGACAATCTCGGCCGCGATCTTCTGTCTCGCATGATCTACGGCGCCCGCATCACTTTGTTCATCGCGGTGCTGGCCACCGCACTGTCATTCTCGCTCGGCGCCATCCTCGGCTTCTCGGCGGCCGTCTTCGGCGGCTGGTTCGACACGCTGCTGTCGCGCCTCGTCGATCTCTTGATGTCGATCCCGACGCTGATCATGGGTCTCGTCGTGCTGTCAGTGCTGCCGACCAATCTGGTGACGCTGATCCTGGTGATGGGCATTCTGGATTCGACCCGCGTCTATCGCCTGTCGCGCGCGGTCGCCGTCGACATCAACGTCATGGACTATGTCGAGGCGGCGAAACTGCGTGGTGAGGGCAGCGGCTGGATCATCTTCCGCGAGATCCTTCCCAACGCATTGTCGCCGCTGGTTTCGGAACTCGGCCTACGCTTCATCTATGCCGTGCTGTTCCTGTCGACGCTGTCGTTCCTCGGCCTTGGCGTGCAGCCACCGGACGCCGACTGGGGCGGCATGGTCAAGGAAAACAAGGATGGCATCGTCTTCGGCATCGCGGCCGCGCTTATCCCGGCGGCGGCGATCGCCCTGTTGGCGATTTCCGTCAACCTGGTTGCCGACTGGGTGCTCAACCGGACGACCAGCCTCAAGGGAGGACGCGGGTGATGGCCGACACCAAAGCGAAATCAGGCCTGCTGCTCGACATCCGCAACCTACGCATCGAAGCCACCGTCTTCCCGCCCGGCGAGCCGCCAAAGAACATCGTGTTGGTGCACGATGTCTCGCTGACGCTTGAAAAAGGCAAGGTGCTCGGCCTGATCGGCGAGTCCGGCGCCGGCAAGTCGACCATCGGCCTGTCGTCGATGGGCTATGGCCGCGGCGGCGTGCGCATCACCGGCGGCGAGGTGATCCTGAACGGCCGCGACATCCTCAAGGGCGGCAAGGACGGCTTCCGCAAATTACGCGGCCGCGAGGTCTGCTATGTCGCGCAATCGGCGGCAGCCGCCTTCAACCCGGCGCACCGGCTGATGGACCAGGTGGTGGAAGCCACGCTGCTGCACGGTACGGCAACGCGGGCCGAGGCCGAGAAGCGCGCGGTTGCGCTGTTCAAGAAGCTCAGCCTGCCGAACCCTGAAACCATCGGCGAGCGCTTTCCGCACCAGGTTTCGGGTGGCCAGTTGCAGCGCGTGATGACGGCGATGGCGCTGTGCTCCGAGCCGGACCTGATCGTCTTCGACGAGCCGACAACGGCGCTCGACGTGACGACGCAGATCGACGTGCTGGCGGCGATCAAGGATGCCATCCGCGACACCCATGTCGCTGCGCTCTACATCACCCACGACCTTGCCGTCGTCGCCCAGGTCTCAGACGAGATCATGGTGCTGCGCCATGGAAGGCTGGTCGAATGGGGCGGCACAAGGCAGATCATCAAGGAGCCGCGCCAGGAATACACCAATGCGCTGGTCTCGGTGCATGAGATCGAGCATCAGGAGCAGAAACCCGGCACGTCGCCATTCCTGTCGGTGAAGAACGTCACCGCCGCCTATGGCCGCAGCGACATCAAGGTGCTGAAGAACGTCTCGGTCGACATCTATCCGGGTCAGACGCTGGCCGTGGTCGGCGAGTCCGGCTCCGGCAAGTCGACGCTGGCGCGCGCCATCACGGGACTTTTGCCGCCCGAACAGGGCACCGTCACCTTCGACGGACGTCCGCTGGCCAACAGGCTGGCCGACCGGCCGAAGGAGGATTTGCGCCAGTTGCAGATGATCTACCAGATGGCCGACGTGGCGATGAACCCGCGCCAGACCGTCGGCACCATCATCGGCCGGCCGCTCGAATTCTATTTCGGCATACGCGGCCGCGAGCGCGACAGGCGCGTCGCCGAACTGCTCGACAAGATCGAGATGGGCAAGGGCTTTTCCGACCGCTATCCGGCCGAACTTTCCGGCGGCCAGAAACAGCGTGTCTGCATCGCCCGATCGCTTGCCGCCAAGCCGAAGCTGATCATCTGCGACGAGGTGACCTCTGCGCTCGATCCGCTGGTCGCCAACGGCATCCTCAAGCTGCTGCTGGAGTTGCAGAAGGAGGAGAACGTCGCCTATCTGTTCATCACGCACGACCTCGCCACTGTGAAGTCGATCGCCGATTCGATCGCGGTTATGTATCGCGGCGAGGTGGTGCGCTACGGCCCCAAGAGCCAGGTGCTAAGCCCGCCCTTCGACGCCTACACCGACCTGCTGCTCTCCTCGGTTCCAGAGATGGAAATCGGCTGGCTGGAAAAGGCAATCAAGGGACGGCGCATGGCCAGCGCGGGCAACTAAAGCAATTCGGGGAAACTGGAACCGGTTCTCCCAGAAGAAGCGCATGGCGCTTCCCCTGGGAATTGCACCAGACCAAGCCGCCACATGGGGCGCCGGCGACCGTCATCCGGATGCAACACAAGAGCGCCAAACGTCCTTCGGGACGAGCGCTGCTCGCACGACTTTTAAAACAGGGGTAGGACATGAAGACTGAACTCGATTATCTCGCCGAACTCGCCGGTCAAGGCCGGATATCGCGCCGCGCCTTTCTTGGGCGCGCCGCCGCGCTCGGCGTATCGGCGGCCCTGATGCCGGCGCTGGCCGGCAAGGCATTTGCCCAGACGGCGGTGAAGGGCGGTATCATCAAGGCCGGTCTGCAGGGCGGTGAATCCACCAACAGCCTCGATCCGGCGCTGAACCTCAGCCAGGTTACCTTCAGCTTCGGCAAGCTTTGGGGCGAGTATCTCGTGCGCCTCACCCCGGACAACAAGCTGGTCAACCTGATTGCCGAGGAGATTGGCGCCTCGGCCGACGCCAAGACATGGACAATCAAGATCCGCGACGGCATCGAGTTCCACAATGGCAAGACGGTCGGCGCGGAGGATGTTGCTGCCACCATTGAGCGCCATGCGGACGAGAAGTCCAAGTCCGGAGCACTCGGCATCCTCAAGAACATCAAGGGGATCAAGGCGAGCGGCAAGGAGGTCATCGTCACGCTCGGCGACGCCGATGCCGACTTCCCCTATCTGATGGCCGACTACCATCTCACCATCCAGCCGAATGGTGGCAAGGACGATCCGAACGCCGGCATCAGCGCCGGTCCCTATAAGGTTAGCGTCAACCAGCCCGGCGTGCGCCATGGCGGCGAGCGCTTCGCCAATTACTGGCTGGGCGACAAGGCCGGCCATGCCGACCAGGTCGAGATCATCGTCATCAATGACGCGACCGCACGGCTTGCCGCCCTGCAGGGCGGCCAGGTGCACATGATCAACCGCGTCGAGCCGAAGGTCGTCGATCTGGTCAAGCGCATCGCGGGCGTTTCCATCGAGAACGTCTCGGGCAAGGGCTACTACCCGTTCAACATGTTCTGCGACACCGCCCCCTTCGACAGCAACGATCTGCGGATGGCGCTGAAGCTTGCCATGGACCGCGACGAGATGCTGGAAAAGATCCTGCGCGGCTATGGCTCGGTAGGTAACGACTTCCCGATCAACGAGGCCTATCCGCTGTTTTCCGCCGACATCGAGCAGCGCAAGTTCGATCCGGACAAGGCGGCGGCAGCCTATAAGAAATCGGGCCACAGCGGCTCGATCGTGCTGCGCACCTCGGACGTCGCCTTCCCGGGCGCCGTCGATGCCGCACAGCTCTATCAGCAGTCCTGCGCCAAAGCCGGCATCAAGATCGAGATCAAGCGCGAGCCCGGCGACGGCTACTGGTCGGAGGTCTGGAACAAGCAGCCTTTCTCGCTCTCCTACTGGGGCGGACGCGCGACGCAGGACCAGATGTATTCCACCGGCTATGTCTCGACCGCCGACTGGAACGACACGCGCTTCAAGCGGCCGGAATTCGACAAGATGCTGTTTACCGCGCGCGGCGAGCTCGACCAGGCCAAGCGCCAGGCGATCTACCACGATATGGCAGTTATGATGCGTGACGAAGGCGGGCTGATCGTGCCCTTCTTCAACCAGTTCATCGACGCGGCCGCCACCAGCAAGATCGGCGGCTATGCCAAGAGCCCTATCGGCGAAATGATGGACGGCTACGCGCTTGCCGAGTGCTGGCTCAACGCTTGAGCGGACTCTGATCGTCCGATTTCATCAATCAAGAACGCCGTGTGCCCAAGACGGCACACGGCGTCCCGCTTCAACCGCCAACCGCATGGAGCAGCCCATGGCGCTCAAGTCCAAGCTTCTGCTGATCATCCTCGACGGCGTGCCTTACCGGAACTGGCGCCGGCTGATGGGCAATCTCGAAGGCTGGGTGCAATCGGGCGAGGCGCGCGTCTGGAAGATGCGCTCGGTGCTGCCGTCGACCTCGGCCTGCTGCTATGCGTCGATCCACACCGGGGTCTCACCGCAGGTGCACGGGATTCTCTCCAACGAGAACCGGTTCCGCGTCGAGCAGCCCGATATCTTCTCCGAAGTCAGCAAGGCAGGCGGCAAGACGGGGGCGGTGACCCATTCCTACTGGTCGGAATTCTTCCGCGGCTATCCGTTCGACCTGGTCGAGGACATGGAATTCGACGAGCCAAGCGGGCCGATCACGCATGGCCGCTTCCACACCATGACCGGTTACAACCTTCGCAACCAGATGACGCCGAGCGATGTCGACCTGTTCGCGACGCTGACGATGCTGACGAAACGCCATGGCATCGACTACGGCATCCTGCACACCTGCACGCTGGACTCGATGGGACACCGCTTCGGCCACGACTGCCACGAGATGGACCATGCCGTCTATGCGATGGACGGGATGCTGGCCGCCTTCCTGCCGCGCTGGATCGAAGCCGGCTATGAGGTGATTGTCACCGCCGATCACGGCCAGACCGATCGTGGCCATCATGGCGGCCATGACGACGAGATGCAGGATTTCGCGCTGTACTATTTTGGACAAGGTAAGGGTCCGCAGGCCGACACGCTGCTCGACCAGCTGCAGCTGGCGCCGACAGTGCTGAGCCGGCTGGGTGTGGCAATACCGGAGGCGATGAAGGCTAAATCTTTCTTGGGGTGAGCGGGCGCGCAGAACTCTTCCCTTCCCCCCTTGTGGGGGGAAGGGAAGACCCTGCCTCTGGCAACACTTCCTTACTTCGGTTAGCCTCCGCAAAATTCCTTGGCGGAGGATGAACCTTTTTGGACCGATCAGCGACAGAGCAGACAGGAGCCAGGCGGCTCGACCGGCCATGACGGCAGCGACGGAGACCGATCGCGCTCTCGTCGACCGGGTCGCGAAGGGCGACCGTGCCGCCGTGCGGCTCCTGTTCATGCGTCACCACGCGCGGGTCTACCGCTTCGTGGCGCGCCAGACGGGATCGGAAATGATGGCCGACGATATCGCCAACGAAGTCTTCCTCGAGCTATGGCGCCAGGCGCCCGGCTTCGAAGGGCGTTCCGAAGTCTCGACATGGCTGCTCGGCATCGCCCGTTTCAAGGCGCTGTCCTTTCTGCGCAAGAAGAAGGAAGACTGGATCGACGACGAGGCCGCCGCCGCGGTGCCCGACGGCGCCGACACGCCGGAAGTCGTCACCATGAAGGAAGACAAGGCCGCCGCCCTGCGGCGCTTCGTCGACACCTTGCCCGAAGAGCATCGCGTGGTCATCGATCTTGCCTATTATCACGGACAATCGGTGAGCGAGATCGGCGAGGTGCTCGACATTCCGGTCGCCACCGTCAAGACCCGGATGTTCTACGCCCGCAAGAAACTCGGAGAGGCCCTCAAGGCCGCCGGTTACGACAGGGGGTGGCCATGAGCGCCGCTGAAAAGATGTCGCGCCGCGACGAAATGGAAACGCTGCTGCCGTTCTACCTGAACGGCTCGCTGGAAGGTTCCGACCTGGAAGCGGTCGAGGAATGGCTGGCCAGCGATCCGGCCGCACTTGCCGCCCTTGGCGAGGCTGAAGCCGAATTCTCCGGCGCCACGGCCGCCAACGAAGCAATCCGGCCGCCGGCCGATGCGCTCAGCCGCTTTGCCAAGGCACTCGACGCCGAGGCCGGGCCTGCGCGCAAGCCGGCAGGATCGTCCTGGCTGGCGCAGGCCTGGGGCCGCTTCATGGCGGTGCCGGTCGGTGTCGCCTGGGCGGCAGCCGCGGTTCTGCTGGCCCTGGTCATGGTGCAGTCGTTTGTCGAACCCGGCGGCAAGGGCAATGATTTCGAGATTGCCGGCGCGGAAAACGATCCGGCGAAAATGCCGTTCGCGCTGGTCAAGTTCAAGCCGGATGCCAGGATGTCGGACATATCCGCCTTCCTCGGCAGCAACGGCATGAAGATCGTCGGCGGACCGACCGCCGACGGCGTGTTCCGGCTTGGCATCCCGGCTGCCAACGCAGCCGACTACACCAAGCAAATCGGCCTCATTGCCGCCCAGCCC
>NZ_RZQY01000430.1:0-5127 GCF_003998575.1 Mesorhizobium sp. M7A.F.Ca.CA.001.10.2.1
CCCCAGCAGAAGCCCGAGCATCGCGATGCCCGACTCTGCGGCCGACAGGCCGAGCACCGCCTGAAGATAGACGGGCAGGTACACAGCCATGCCGACGCTTGCGGCCTGAAGCAGGAACATCGAAAGCGTGCCCGCCAGGACGATTGGATTGCCAAGCACTTCGAGTGAGATGAGCGGCTCGGCGGCTCGCATAAGCCGCAAGGCAAAAGCGCCCCAGAAAATCGCCGAACCGCAGAGAACGCCGATGACTTCAAGCGAAATCCAGGGATAGGCGCTGCCGCCCCAGTTCAATGCGAGCAGCAGCAGCGCCGTGGCAATGATCAGAAGCAACGCGCCCAGGCCGTCGATGCGATGGCGCTTTGCGGCAACGGGCAGTTTCTTGAGCGGCTTGTTGATGATCGCCATCGCAAGAACACCAAGCGGAATGTTGATCCAGAAGATCAGTGACCAGTGCAGGTGCTCTGCGAAAGTGCCGCCGAGCAACGGACCGGCAACGCTGGCGACAGCCCATGTGCCGGAGAACCAGGCGGCATAGCGTGCCCGCTCGCGCGGCGGAACGAGATCGCCGACCACGGTCTGCGTCAACGCGAACAAGCCGCCGCCGCCGGCGCCCTGGATCGCCCGCCCGACAACCAGCACAAACATGTTGGGAGCCATCGCACTGACCAGCGATCCCGCCAAAAAGATCAGGATCGCGGCATAGACGGTCGGCCGGCGTCCGTAGACATCGGAAATCTTGCCGTAGAGCGGGGCCACGGCGGTAGCGGTCAGAAGATAACCGGTGACGATCCATGGCAGATAGTGTGCGTTTCCGAGCGCATGCCCGATGGTCGGCATGGCTGGCGCAACAATGGTCTGGTCGAGTGCCGCCAACAGCATCGACAACAGCACGCCGCCGATAATGGCGTTCTTTTCGCTCTCTGTTATCGGCGTGCCGGTTTCCGCCATCGTTTTGTTATCGACAGCCTGGTCCATGATCGTTCATCCATAAGCTTGCGATTTGACCGGCCCTGTTCAGCCGTTCCGGTTTCTTGACCGTTTGGATCGCATTGGTGTTTTAAGCTCGCGTCTGGCGAGCCTGACATATGTCGTCCCATATAGGCCGGTTTCGACAGGGGCTCGAAAGTTTTTCGAATCTGGCACTACCTCCAGCGAATTTGGCTTTCAGTTCGGGTGCGTTCAGGCCGGCGGCAGTCGGCCGTTGCCGATGCGCTCCATGCGGTAGCGCAGCAGCCGCAAGATGCGGCTTTCGAAATTGACGCTTTCGACGCGGTCGAACTGAAGCTGGGCGCGGTCGTGCTTGGCCAGGACAGCCGCGGTGATCGCGGCCGCCTTGGCCTTGGCGGCATCGCAGTTCTTTTGCGGGTAGGTGGCCTTCAAGGCCTCTTCGAGTTCGCCGCCATGGTTCTTGGCGATTTCGACATGGCGCTCCTCATGGCGCTTGATGTCGGCGGACAGCGTATCCCAGAACAGCCTGACATCGGCGTCGGCCTTGCGCGGGCGGCGCCACTCGGGAAGGATCACCTTCACCTTGACGGTCACCGCCGCGTCGGCGATCCGGCAGGAACTCGGCGTCTGCGCATAGCTGACACGGGTGGTGAAGGCCATCTGCGTGGCGCCCGGGTGCCGGTTGCCGGTGCTTTTCACCTCCGGCCCGCGTTTGGAGAGTTGTGCCTCGATGTCGTCGAGGGTGCTGCCGCCGATGGCGAAATAGCTGTACGTCTTGACGAGATTGGCGGTCGCCGCCGGAAGCGGGGTCATGGCGAGCAGCAGCGCGCAAGCCAAGGATCGTTTCACGCCCAGGGACCGTCTTTTCATGCCAAGCATGGCTCGCTTCATCATGTTGCCTCTTCGATCACCTTGCTTTACGGCCGTTGCCGGCGCAATGAAATTGATCCGCCAGGGATCACACATGATTGATGAACTCCATGGTCGATGAGCAATGACGGCCCGGCGATGGCAGTTGGCGCATGGACGCCATCTCGACCTTGGCGGCAAGGCCGTGGTCGTCGGCATCCTCAATGTCACGCCCGATAGCTTTTCCGACGGCGGCCAGTTCGACGCCCCTGAAAAGGCGCTGGCCCAGGCGCGCCGCATGATCGGGGAAGGGGCGCTGGTTGTCGATGTCGGCGGAGAATCGACGCGCCCAGGTGCTGCCGCGGTATCGGCCAGCCAGGAACAGGACCGCATCCTGCCGGTGATCGAAGCGCTGGCGGGCGTGAGCGAGGTGCTGATTTCGGTCGACACCTATCGTGCCGACACGGCGCGGCTGGCGGTCGCCGCCGGCGCGCATATCGTCAACGATGTCTGGGGTTTGCAGCGCGAGCCCGATATTGCGCGTGTCGCCGCCGACACCGGCGCGGGGCTTGTCATCATGCATACTGGGCGGGATCGCCAGAAGCTGCCGGATGCGATTGCCGATCAACTGACGTTCCTGCGAAGGTCGCTGGAAATCGCCCGCCAGAACGGCATCGCCGACGATCGTATCGTGCTCGATCCCGGTTTCGGATTCGCCAAGGAGACGGCGGAGGAAAATCTCGACCTGATGGCACGCTTTTCGGAATTGCATGCCCTCGGCCTGCCGCTGATGGCCGGTACGTCGCGAAAACGCTTCATCGGCACGGTCACCGGCCGTGATGCCGCCGACAGAGGGGTCGGAACAGCGGCGACCAGCGTTATATTGAGGCTCCAGGGCGCCGATCTGTTTCGCGTCCACGATGTCGCATTCAACGTGGACGCTTTGGCGCTCGCGGATGCTATGCTGGCGCGTCGGACGGACCAGGCGAGAAACTGAGCGATGTATGTCATCCGCATGAAGAACTGCGCTTTCTTTGCCCGGCACGGCGTGCTGGACGAGGAGGAAAGGCTCGGCCAGCGCTTCTATGTCGATGCTGTTCTCACCGTCGATCCAGGCCGCGCGCTTGCCGAGGATTCGATCGAGGATACAGTCCACTACGGCATTGCATTCACCGTCATTGAGAAGATCATCACCGGGCAGCGCCGTTTTCTCATCGAGTCGCTGGCGCTCGAAGTGGCCCGTGCGCTGACGGCGCGTTTTCCGCAGATTAAGAAAGCCGAGATCACGGTGCGCAAGCCGAACGCACCGGTGCCTGGCGTGCTCGATTATGTCGAGGTGACCGTTGTCTGGCCCGAATAGTACCGTTTATCTCAGCCTTGGCGGCAATCTTGGCGATCCGGCGAAATCCATGGGCGCGGCGCTGCGCATGCTGGATGCCGACGCGGATACGCGTGTCACCGGCGTCTCCTCGCTTTATCGCACGCCGCCCTGGGGCAAGCTCGATCAGCCCGATTGTCTCAATGCGGCCGCCGAGATTTCCACCGTGCTTGCACCGCGTGCCTTGCTCGACCTCTGCCTCGATGCGGAGCGCAAGCTGAAGCGGGTGCGGGAGGAGCGCTGGGGGCCGCGGCTGATCGATATCGACATTCTGGTGTTCGGGGACCGCGTCATCCACGAGACCGGACTGGAGGTGCCGCATCCGCGCATGCTGGAGCGCGCCTTCGTGCTGGCGCCGCTGGCCGAGATCGCGCCCGGCCTGGTTGTCAGCGGTCGCAGCATCACCGACCGCCTGGTCGCCGTCGATACTTCAGGCATCGAGCGATTGTCCTCCGGCCGGGATTGGTGGTTGGCCTAGGTGCGTTGATATTCAGGTGATGCCGGCCTGCAAACGGCGAGTTCCTGCGCTTCCGGTGCTCACGTACCCAAATGTACGCTCCGCTCCGGTTCTCGGAACCCACCGTTTTCGACTCGGCCTGACCTGAATCTCAACACACCTTGGAGCGGGGTCTTTAACCGGAGAAGCCGCCGCCATCCAGGAACGTCTGCTCCTGCGGGGTGGTTTCGCGGCCAAGCATCTTGTTTCGGTGCGGAAAACGGCCGAAATTCTGAATGATATCGCGGTGTTCGACAGCGTACTTCAGGTATGGCTCGGCCCAGGCCTGCGTCAGTTCGACCGAAATGTCCTGGTCGGCCAGCAGTTCCGAATGCTCGTAAGGCAGGTAGAGGAAAACGCGGAGTTCTTCCTCGAGTGCCAGGTCATGACCAGCCGCGATCGCCCTCTCCGCGAAATATCTGGCGAGCGGATCGGTCGCGTACATATGGCCGGTGCCGCGAAAACAGTTCCGCGGAAACTGGTCGAGCAGGATCATCAGCGCCAGCGCGCCTTCGGCATGTTCCAGCCAGTCGTCGCATTCACGCCGCGCGGCGGCGTAGTGCAGGCCGAGAAAGCGGTCGCGGAACTCGGCATCGAATGCTTCGTTCTTCTCGAACCAGGCATCCTCGCCGGCATCGCGCCAGAATTTGGTGACCGACAGGGCCCTGCTGTCCAATTCCATGCCTAATTCCTTGCTCAATCGGCGGGTTCGGACTTGTGCAGCACACCCGCGGTTTCTTCATTGAGTGCCTGACCAGGCCGGCGCGGCGTGGAGAGCGGTGTCGGAATCGGCGTACCGATATTGCCTCTCAGGAAGCGCTGTCCGGCGCGAATGCCTTCGGCAAGCTGGGTTTCGAAGCGGTCGGTGTCGCGGCGCCTGACGTCTTCGATCGTTTCAGCCACGTCTTCGGGATCGACGCCCAGCGATTCCAGGGCCGAGCCGCCGAAAACAAGTGCGGATTCGAAGGTTTCACGCAGCTGGTAGTCGACGCCGGCGCGAATGAGCTGCAGCGCGGTACCACGATCGAAAGCGCGGGCCAGCACGGTGAGCAAAGGAAACTCAGCCTTGATCAACTGGGCGATGCGAACAGCCACATCGGCCTTGTCGACGCAGATCAGCACGGCGCGCGCACGGCCGGCGCCGGCGGCATGCAGGATGTCCAGTCGCGTGCCGTCGCCATAATAGACCTTGAAGCCGAAATCGGCCGCCGCCTGGATCATCTCGACGTCATTGTCGATGATCGAGACGTCGATGCCGCGCAGCAGCAGCGGCTGGCTCGCGATCTGGCCGAAGCGGCCGAAACCAATGACCAGCACGCTGCCGGTCAGGCCATCGGCGACATCGACCCCGTCGAGCGACTGCTCGTCACGCGGCGTCAGATAGCGCAAGGCGATGATGGCCAGCGGCGTCAGCACCATGGAGATGATGACGATCGCCGTCAGCGTCGCGTTGGCC
>NZ_RZQY01000431.1:0-5121 GCF_003998575.1 Mesorhizobium sp. M7A.F.Ca.CA.001.10.2.1
GCACCGGCTATTCGCGCGACGAACTCGTCGTCTCCGGCACCAACAACCAGGCCGTGGCGCTGGTCGACCGCTGGCCGGACTGGCCATCGCCGGTGGTGGTGCTGGCCGGTCCCGCGGGTTCGGGCAAGACGCATCTGGCCTCGATCTGGCGCGCGCGTGTCAATGCGGTGGCGGTCGACGCCAGGCGCATCGGCGACAGCATTGCCAATCTCGGCGCGCGGCCGGCGCTGATCGACGATGTCGATACCGGCGCGGTCGATGAACAGGGCCTGTTCCATCTGATCAATACGGTGCGTGGTGCCGGGTCGACGCTGCTCCTGACGGCGCGCCGCTTCCCGTCCGCCTGGCGCGTCACGCTGCCTGATCTCGCCTCACGGCTGAAAGCGGCGGCGACAGTCGAAATTCATGAGCCCGACGATCTCCTGCTCGCCGGCGTCATCACAAAACTCTTCGCCGACCGTCAGATCGAAGTCGAACCGCATGTCGTGCAGTATCTGGTCCGCCGTATCGAGCGCTCGCTGGCGACAGCGATGCGCGTGGTGGAGCGGCTCGACCGGACCGCGCTCGAACGCAAGACGCCGATCACCAGGGCGCTGGCAGCCGAAACCGTCAACGCCATGGATGAAGGGCAGGGCGAATTCGAGATTTAGCTGAGAGGTCAGTCTCAGAGCCACATTACGGCGAAATGACGGACCGCGAGGTAGACGGCAGAGTGAGCGGCGATATAGCCGGCGGCGACCAGCACAAACATTCCGATACTGACACGCCAGGAGCGGGAGACGACGGCGCCTGGGGCCTGCCTCGCCTGTCTGCGGCTTTCACGGTTGTTCCACATCGCCAGCGCGGCGCAGGCAATTGCCCACGTCACCATGAACGGAACGGTGATGCCGGCATAGGCAAAGTAGGCCGGTCCGAAAAGCGACACCCAGGCATCCATTCCAAGCATCTGAACCCCCTGTTGCCGAACCGGCCACGAATCCACGACCGGAGCCGGAGCAAGTGACCATATGGCTGCGCCGGGCATTGGGCTGTGAGGGGATGGTCGGAGTGGAGAGATTCGAACTCCCGACCCTCTGGTCCCAAACCAGATGCGCTACCAGGCTGCGCTACACTCCGAACGGTCTGTTGCCTATTCATTTCGGTGGTGCATGGCAAGTGCAAAAACCTGCGAGAGCAAAAACCTTGCCGCCGTGCGCATTGCGCAGTAATGACGGGCGAAGGGTGGCGATGCTGCCTTGCACAAGAACGAGGTGGCCATGTCCGCGCGCATTTTCAGCCCAGCCAAAACCGCGATGCAGTCCGGCAAGGCCAAGACCGGCCACTGGGTGCTGGAATTCGATCCCGAGACGCGCAAGAAGATCGATCCGCTGATGGGCTATACGACGTCGGCAGACATGAGAAGCCAGATCAGGCTTAGCTTCGACACGCGGGAAGAGGCGGTAGCCTACGCCGAAAAGCAAGGGCTCGCTTTCCGCGTCGAAGAGCCGAAAGAGACCAAGCGCCGCCAGATTTCCTATGCGGAGAATTTCCGCTATGACCGCAGGACGCCCTGGACGCATTGAACGGCGGCCAATGCCAGAATATCCAGCCGGCCCAAAGGCCGGCCAGCGGTCCCGTAGCTCAGCTGGATAGAGCACCGGCCTTCTAAGCCGATGGTCACAGGTTCGAATCCTGTCGGGATCGCCAAAGCCTTTCGGTCCGTTCCGGACACATAGGTTACGGTTTATACCGGAGACGTGGGCTTTCAGAGAGCGGCATCGGGCCTCGTGCGCTCAAACCGCCGCGGCCAGAAGCAGCGTTACCCCCAGGACCGTCGACGCATAGATCGTCGCTAGAAGCACGATCGGCCGAGGATACTCGGCGGGTGTCGCGAGGCCGGCAAAGTCGGGATTTCGGGTTTCGGTGCCGGGCCACGGGACGTCGTCGTCGGCGGCGGCGTTGTCATTGCAAGCGCGCACAGAAAAACGCCGGGCTATATCGGCGGCGATCAGAGGATCGTCCGCCACCAATTTCGACCAGTCCGAAACAATGCCGATTTCACGTTTGAACATCGCTCGCCTCCCGTTTGCGCTCTAACAGCGATATCTAAATTATGTTCCACCGATAGTTTGACGAGGCGGACCGCTCTTGGTCACTGCGGCCTTCTGATTGACGAAAATCACGCCTGCTGCCTCCAACCCTCGACGGATGGCAGCCAGCTTGGCCGAACTCGGAATCCTTCGTCCGCTCTCGAAACTGCCAATCGTTCCTTCGCTGAGGCCGCACTTCGCGGCGAGTCGCACCTGCGACCATTTCAGCATCGCTCGTGCGGCTCTGCACTGCTGGGATGTAAGGGGCTGGATCCCTGAAACGGTGGAGCTTCGCTTGTTCACATCCTCAGATCCCTTCGCTTCGGCGGGACATGGCTTTGCACCAGGCGTACCTTGTCCCTATCCACTGTGACCATTGTCCCGAGCGATACCGTGACCTTGTCGCCGTCGATTCGCGTAACGCCGCCGGATAATTCCATCAGCTGGCCCTTGGTCAGCCTGGTCGCCGGATCAATGACCGAATGCGGAAAATTGTAACCGGGGATCGACACGCTGACGCGGTCTTCCGTGACGCGCTTCAGCACCGTCGCCATGACCGCCACTTCGTCGCCGACCTTTATTGCCATGCCACTGATTCTGGGGCGTCATCTGCCGGCGTCAAGGATTAGCTAGATCTGATATAACAAAATCGCGGAATCAGCTTTCTCCATGCAGGGTCGCCCCGACAGCGGCAAATACCGCAAGCCGTCCAACTCTGTTCGGTGATGAGGCGTTGGCGTGGCTCGGGCAGCCGCCCGGCGCCAGCGTATTATTTCGTGACTCCGCCTTTTCGGAACCTTCCTGCGCACAGCGCGTTCGGCCCGCTGTATTCGAGAACCCTCATATAAAAGTGGACAGGCGGGAGGCAAACAAGGGTGGGGAGGAGTGTTGCCATGTCGAAGCGAGAAATAGGCATATCTTCGGCTCTGGATCGGCGTATCGCCGATCTCAAGGCCAAGATGCAGGACGCCCGGATCACGGAATACGAAATGAAAACCTTTCAAAAAGTGGCTTCAGCCATGGGAGGCGACGGAGGTTCCCTGCGCCTCGATGCCGACGACCTGATCGCGGCATCCTTTGTCGTCGATGCGCTGAGTGAGTCAACGCTCAACTGACGACGCGGTCTGGTTCGCGCGCCGTTTTGCCCTTGTCCGGCCGGCAATTGGCTCACGCCTTCAAGCTCTGAAACAGGATGGCTGCTTTCAGCGGCCGTCTTGTGGCACGTTTGCGCAAGCCTCCGTCGCAAGTCACCGATCGGGGCTGGCGGGTGGATTTGATTCCGCCGCCCGACAGAAATTGGAGGGAAAGTCTTATCAATTTGTTTGGGTTGGTGCGTCATAGTAGCGACGGCTAACGGAGTTGAACGGGATGAAGCTCGATCTGTCGCCGACGAGCTGGGGCAGGGTGATCGCTGTCACGGTAGTCGGTACTGCATTCTTCATTGCCGTGGCGTTCTTCGTCGATTCCTTCAATTTCCCCTATCTTTCGCCCGAGGCCGTGTGGCGGGCGAAGATGACCGACTTGTTGCTGCCTTTGGTGCTGGGCGGCTCGTTTCTGTTTTTCCTGATGTGGAAGATTCGCCAGCTGGCCATCGCGCAGCGCGATCTCAGCATCATCGCCGCGACAGACAGCCTGACGGCGGTGCTGAACCGTGGCGCCTTCTCTATGCTGGTCGAAGCCTATCTCGAGCAGACCCGAAAGCAGGAGCAGACCCGTTCGGGGGCGCTGCTGATCATCGACGCCGACCACTTCAAGTCGATCAATGACCGCCTGGGTCACGATTGCGGAGACCAGGCGCTCAAACTGATAGCACAGGCGATCAAAGGGCAACTGCGTGGCGGCGATATCGTCGGCCGCATCGGAGGCGAAGAATTCGGCGTGTTTCTGCCCGGCGTGGACCCCTCGCAATCCTGGGTGGTCGCCGAAAGCATCCGCCGGCGTATCAGGGAGATGGAATTCTCACCCGGCGGCAGGCCTTGTCCGCTTTCCGTCAGCATCGGCGGCACAAGCTTTACCGGCCCGATCACCTATGAGGAAATCTTCTCCGCTGCCGACAAAAGGCTTTACACGGCCAAGTCGAACGGACGCGATCAAGTCAGCTTCGATCCGGCCGGAACGTCTCCGGCGCCTCTGCCCGGGGTTGCCACCGTGCATTGATGGGTGACTCGGGACCGTCGCGCAGCAGTGCTTTGGCTGCCGACATCACGCTAAAGAGATAGTTTTCTCACGCCTGAAGCGCCAGATATCGAAAATCTGTCGACTTATACGCCTTGCTTCGACCAGGAGCTTTTCCGCGGGACTCCGCTTTGGAGCGGAATTTGCGCTGGCTCTCACGAGCCGCTCCTCACTAAGAAGGCTGGTCAACCCGAAGGCCTTCTCACGAATAAGGTCATTTTGCACACACAGTGCGGGCAACAGTTGGTAGATCGCTTTGCTTGACGATGTCGGAAGCGACGGATCGAAGATAACGTGATCGGCGGGCGCATCGAGACTTCGGGCGATCAGATCGCGCGCTGCTTGCTTCGAAATGATGTACCCGGCCGCTCCGATGTGGAACCCATATAGCCTAACAACCGAAAACACCCGACTGACGCAGGTGCGCTTCATCGCGATAACGGTTTTCTTTAGGTAGGTTTCCAGCTTGACGATATCGGCGTTGGCCGGAATCCATCCATCATCGGAAAGCATTGGGCCAGCTGCTTCGGACAACAGGACATCATCCTCGAAGATCGCACCAAAGGCATCCTCACCATCTGCGATGATGGTCCAGCAAACCTTGTGGCTCATAAGGCAAGCCGCTTCCGTGGGAGTTAAACTTGGTGAAGTCGCAGCAAATTCCGGTCGATGCAACGCGTCTACGGCAGGAACCCGGTCGAACGAAACACCAACCTTCGCGAATTCAGCCGTGACATGGGCAAGTCGATCGGGAGACCGATCGAGGTTAATAACCATACATTTCATTGATGCCCCCCACAGGCTATCGGTCGATAATTACTGCCTTGACCTTGAAATAACTTGCTTAACTAACTTGAAATAACTTGCTTAACTAAAT
>NZ_RZQY01000432.1:0-5106 GCF_003998575.1 Mesorhizobium sp. M7A.F.Ca.CA.001.10.2.1
CGACCGGTCCGGCCGGCAAGGCAGGACTCAAGCCCGGCGACGTGGTGCTGCAACTCAATGGCAAGCCGGTCGAGAGCATCGAAGCGCTGGACTACCGGATGGCGACGCTGTCGATCGGCACCACCGCCAATTTCGCGGTTTTGACCAAGGGCCAGCAGGCGGCGATGGATATTGCGCTGGAGCGTGCTCCGGAAGGCATGAAAGCTGCCGAGGTGACGCTGCATGGCCGCAGCCCGTTTTCGGGCGCCAAGGTCGCGGAGCTGTCGCCCCGGCTCGCGCAGCGGCTTGGCCTGCGCACGGACATCAAGGGCGTCACCGTGGTCGACATCAACCGTGATTCTCCGGCCGCCGATTTCGGCTTCCAGCCGGGCGACATCGTGCGCGAGGTGAACGGCACCACCATCGATACCGCGGCGACCCTGGAGTTGGCGGCCAGGACGGATACGCGCTGGTGGCGCTTTACCGTCGAGCGTGGCGGGCAGATAATGCGTCAGGTGTTGCGTTATTAGGGCTGGGTTCCGTGCATTCGGGCTCATGCTCCAACGAAAAAGAAGTGCATGGCCGATCTGTTCAGCGTCGATGAACCGGAAAAGACCCCGCCTGGGCGGCCGCTGGCCGACAGGCTGCGGCCGAGAAACCTTGGCGAGGTCGTCGGCCAGGAGCATCTGACCGGCCCTGACGGCGCGCTGACCCGGTTGATCGGTTCCGGCTCGCTCGGCTCGATGATCTTCTGGGGGCCGCCCGGCACCGGCAAGACCACCGTGGCGCGCCTGCTTGCCGGCGAAACCAGCCTGGCCTTCGAGCAGATATCGGCTGTCTTTTCCGGCGTCGCCGACCTGAAAAAGGTGTTCGAAGCGGCCAAATTGCGCCGCACCAATGGCCGCCAGACCTTGCTGTTCGTCGACGAGATCCATCGCTTCAACCGTGCCCAGCAGGACAGCTTTCTCCCGGTCATGGAGGACGGGACAGTCGTGCTGGTTGGCGCCACGACCGAAAACCCGTCCTTCGAACTGAATGCCGCTTTGTTGTCACGCGCGCGCGTTCTGGTCTTCCATTCGCTTGGCGAGGAGAGCATCTCCAAGCTGATGGTGCGGGCGGAGGAGACCGAGGGCAGGGCGCTGCCGCTCGACGACGAGGCGCGGACCATGCTCATCCGCATGAGCGATGGCGACGGCCGGGCCTCGCTGACGCTCGCGGAAGAAGTCTGGCGGGCAGCCAAACCCGGCGAGGTCTTCGATCCCGAGGGACTGCAGCGCATCGTCCAGCGCCGCGCGCCGATCTACGACAAGGGCCAGGACGGCCATTACAATCTGATCTCGGCGCTGCACAAATCGGTACGCGGTTCAGACCCTGACGCGGCTCTCTACTATCTCGCACGCATGTTCGATGCCGGCGAGGATCCGCTCTATCTAGGCCGCCGGCTGGTGCGCATGGCCATGGAAGACATCGGCCTTGCCGACCCGCAGGCGCTTGTCGTCGCCAATGCCGCCAAGGATGCCTACGACTATCTCGGCTCGCCCGAGGGCGAGCTGGCTTTTGCCGAGGCCACCGTCTATCTCGCCACCGCGCCCAAATCCAACGCCGTCTACAATGCTTTCAAGGCTGCCACGCGGGCCGCGAAGGAACACGGCTCGCTGCTGCCGCCCAAGCACATCCTCAACGCGCCGACAAAGCTGATGAAAGAGGAGGATTACGGCGCCGGCTATCGTTACGACCATGACGAGCCGGATGCCTTTTCGGGGCAGGATTATTTTCCCGAGAAGATGGGCCGCCAGACCTTCTATGATCCGCCCGAGCGCGGCTTCGAGCGCGACATCAGGAAGCGGCTCGACTATTGGGCGAAGCTGCGCAAGGAGCGGGAGTAGCAGGCTTGCGTGAGGCCGTTGGCCAGATCCACCAGGCAGCCAGCCGGCCACGATAGCAGGGCCGTTGTGTGGTAACCCAAAAAACCTTATCAAGGCGCACGACCGGGCGGTGGTCGTTGCCGTGATTTGGGCACTTCATTCGCAACAGGATCGCGCTCCGCGCGTGGAAAAATGACAAAAACCCTTCGCAAGTCCCTTCGCAAATTCGCCATTGCCATCCCGCTTCTCGCCCTTGGCTTCTATTTCATTCCCATCCTGACGACGATCTTCATCATCTGCGGCCTGATCGACGTGCTGCGCAACGACCGCAAGGATCTGTCGCTGTTCTCAGGCTATTTTCTCGGCAACGGCCTGTTCACCTGGCTGCTTTCGCCGTTCAATCTGCTGGTCGACCTCTTGTGCTACAGAAATCCAGGTGTCTGGAAGCTGGAGCAGTTTCCCGCCGACTATCAGCGCGAGGTCAACGAGGTCCTGGACATCTTCAAGGCGCGCAAAGATGAGATCATTGCCGATATCGACGCCAATTTCGGCGCCGGCCGGCGCGGCATGTATGTCTACCAGTGGTACGGTAAGCACAGGATCGACAACGTCGCCGAGTTCAACAAGGACTTCAAGTACATCAAGACCATAGCCGTTTCCGTCTTCAGCAAGCGCGAATCGACGTCTTGGCATTTCGGCCCGCTGCGGCTCAGCCTGCGCATCCTCTACAATCTGATCCCGGTTAAGTCGGAGATTTTCGTCGAGTGCGGCAACGTCAAGAATTATTGGTACGACAATCCGCTGTTCATCTTCGACGACACGCTGCTGCATCGCTCGGTCAACGAGTATGACGGACGCCGCTACTGCGTCTTCATGGACATCATCCGGCCGTCTCCGGTTCCCAGACTGATCGCGGGCATGCTCTCAATCGTCTCGGTCAGCGTCGAGCGCATCAATTCCATGTTCTACAAGAACTGGAAGATGATCGGTTCGACCAAGCCGAAGAATGCCGGCACGACCTGAGCTTTAGAAAACCGGCGCTGCCGGCGGCATTTGGGTGCTCTGCGTGTGAGACTTGGCCATCCTTGTGGCCGCTCATGCGCCGGAACGGCTCCTGGCTGCATGAACGGCGGCCCCGGGCTGACTTTGACAGTTCTGCCTCTTCTCCTTCTGGCGGCTTCAAGTGACGAAGAACAGATCTCTCGGATTTTGGGCAACGACATATGTGTGCACCGCTCTGCTGGGAGTTGCTCTTGCTCTCACCTATGTAGGGCTTGAGCAGCCTGTCTATTACTGGGACTTCGCTGCCTATTTCGACACGTTCAGCCGGCAAGGCACGCTCTTGATTCAGAGCCCTCTCGAGTGGCTCAGCCATTTGAGGACCTCGATCGCCACGGATGACTACAGTGCGGCGATCCTGGTGCCGCTGATGCCGTTTCACATCATTTTTGGCGATTCGAGGTTTTCCTATATCGCCGGAATAGTTGCTGTTTATCTGGTCCCGACCGCTCTTCTCATCGGCAGAATTAGCTATCTGGAGGCGGCGACCGGGACGTCTTCATGCCGAAGCTGGCTCACCGTATGGATTGCGGCCTTTCTCTACACGCCGTTCTGGGCGGCGACGCTCCGTGGGTTGCCTGACATTGCCGGCTGTCTCGCGCTTTGCGCGGCAACCTATTTTCTCTGGAAATCGAGGTTCCTGACCCATGAACCGGTGATCAGCGGAATACGTGTCGGCGTATGCCTGTGGTTGGCGTTCGTGCTGCGCCGCTGGCACGCCTATCCTGTCATCGGGCTCGGAATTTCCGCAGCCTTCTTCTGTTTTCTGCAGGTTGCCAAAGATCGGGACTTTCCGGCACTCCGCAATGCCGCCGTCGGAGGCCTGTGTGCGATCCTCGTGGTTGTCGGAGCCGCGCTGACCTTCCAGCAACCCTTGATCTTCAAGATACTGGGAACCAGCTATGGCGATCTTTACAGCGGATACAAGACGGACTTCGTTTCGCAGATTGTCCAGGTGGGATCCCGGCTCAGCTATGTGAACTGGCTGTTGATCGTATTTGGCCTTTACATCTCCATTATACGCCAAAACAGATTTTCCCTGTTCTGTGCCGTTGCTTCGGCACTCACCTTCGTCCTCTTCACCCGCATGCAGGACCCGGATCGCCATCATTCGGTGCCGGTATTTCTTTGGCTCTTTCCTACCTACGCCCAGGCAATCGTTGCGATCGTTTCGATGCCGGCACTGAGATCGCGATGGTCGAACGCCGCGATAGCCGTTGCCGCCGGGCTGGCGTTTTTCGGTACTTTTTTCCCGACTGGCCGCCAGGTTCTGTCGCCGATCAGCTACGTCTTTGCCAGGGAAGCCACGCTCCCGCTGCACCTCGACAATCTTCCAGAATACAGGCGCCTTATCGATGACCTTCTTGGAAAGATGGGACCTGGGGACCGGTTGTCGGTGTTTGCATCCAGCGGGATCATGAGCGATTCATTGCTGTATGAAATGGACAAGGACCTTTACCCTCGCATCGAGTGGGCTTGTCAGGTCGATAGTCGCGATCGATTCAGACCGGCGGCGTTGAAGTCCAAATACGTTGTCGTGACCGACCCGCCCGTTATCCATCTGCAGCAGGGCGCGCAGCTCTGTGTCTCGATACCGGACCAATACATCGTCGAGGGCAAAGGCATTGGCGCAGCATACAGGCGCATAGCGGCTTACCAGCTGTCCGGCGACGTCAAGGGCTACCTCTACGAACAGGTGCGCCCTATCGGCAAAACGGAGGTCGATGACCTCTATAACGAGTTCAGGAAAAAATATCCGGGATGGGCAACGCCTGAGTGGTGAGCTCGATCTGCGTGCGGTTGCGCCCGCAACGAGGGATTGACGGGGCAGCCGTGCGGGGGCAGTAAACGGTCATGTTCAATCTGTTTCTCGTCGTCGTCGGTGGCGGCATCGGTGCCGGAATTCGTCACCTTACCAACATCGGCGCGCTGCGTTTTGTCGGCCCCAGCTATCCCTGGGGCACGATGGCCATCAACATCATTGGCTCCTTCGCCATGGGGCTGTTCATCGCCTCCATGATGCGCCGTGGCGGATCGAACGAGGTCAGGCTGTTCGTTGCTACCGGCATTCTCGGCGGCTTCACCACCTTCTCCGCCTTTTCGCTCGATTTCGCGACGCTGTGGGAGCGGGGAGCCACGCTGCCTGCGCTGGCTTATGCCCTTGCCAGCGTCATTGGCGCCATTATCGCCCTGTTTCTGGGAC
>NZ_RZQY01000433.1:0-5071 GCF_003998575.1 Mesorhizobium sp. M7A.F.Ca.CA.001.10.2.1
CGGCCATGCCGATCGCCACCCGTTGGAACGCCTTTCGCGCCGGACGTACGGTCAAGTCCGATCCATCAAGGCAGCCGGAACACATAAAGCGTGCCTCCCGCCGTGGTAGCGTTCTTTAGATCCTTCATCGCGTTGACGAAGCCAAGTGCCGCGGTGGCATCGCGTGGGTCGAGGTCGCCGGAAACGATGGCACCGGCCCAGCCACCGACGCCTGACAGAATTGCGACATATTGGTGCCCATCGGGGCCGCGATAGGTTATCGGCTGGCCGATGATGCCGGACGATGTCTTGAATTGCCAAAGGAGGTCGCCAGTCCTGGCGCTGACCGCCTTGAACCAGCCTTCCATGGTGCCGTAAAAGACGACATCGCCGGCAGTGACGACGGTGCCGCTCCACACCGGAAAGTTCTCCTTCAGGACCCAGGCCGGCTTGGCGGCGGCAACATCCCAGGCGGTGAAGGCACCACGATTGCCGCCCGGCCCGGGGATCATGCGTACGTTCATGCCGACATAGGGCGTGCCTGCGATGTAGTTTACCTCGACGCCTTCTTCATCCATGCAGAGATTGTTGTGGGGGATGTAGAGCAGGCCGGTCCTCGGCGAAAAGGCCGATGGCTGCCAGTCCTTGAGGCCGGACGCTGTCGGGCAAATGTCTCGCACCACCTTGCCGGTGCCGGTTCTCTTGTCGGGGTTTGCAATCAGGCGGCCGGTCTTCAGGTCGACGCCCTTGCTGGAATTGACCGGGCCATAGGCTGTGGCCGACAGCACCTCGCCAGTGGTCCGATCGAGGATATAGAGGTAGCCGTTGCGTTCCGGTCGGACGAGGACCTTGCGCGGCTTGCCTTGCCAGGTCATGTCCAAAAGGATCTGCTCGTTGATGCCGTCATAGTCATGGAGGTCATGCGGGCTCCACTGATAGAACCACTTCGCCGCTCCGGTATCGGGATCACGCGCGAAAATACCGGACGTCCATTTGTTGTCGCCGGGCCGCAAATCCGGATTCCACGGTCCTGGATTGCCTGTGCCGTGGAAAATCAAGTTCAAGTCCGGATCGTAGGAGATCCAGCCCCACATATTGCCGCCGCCGATCTTCCAGGCTTCCGGCGGCCATGTCGTCACGCCAAGGTCTGTGCCCTTGTCCATGTCATAGTGGGGCTTGAAGTCCGGGCCGATCAGCACATCCTTGTCGGGTCCAGTGCCATAAGCCGTCCAGACAATATGCCCGTCTCCGGCATCCAGCGCCTTGACCCAGCCGCGGACGCCCATTTCGCCGCCGGAATTGCCGACCAAAACTTTGCCCTTCACCACCAGCGGAGCCATGGTGATGGTCTCGCCGATGTTGATGTTGCCGATATGAGCGTTCCAGATCGGTTTGCCTGTGTTGGCGTCGAGGGCGATCGTGTGGCCGTCCAGCGTGTTGAAGAAGATGCGCCCGTCGGCGAAGGCCGCGCCGCGGTTGACGACATCGCAGCAGGCCACCCCTTGTGCCGCCGGCTCGGGGTTGGGCTCGTACTTCCACTTCATCGGCGCGCCGGGCCTGGAAAGGTCGAGCGCGTAGACGATGTTGGGAAAGGGCGTGACGATGTACATGATGTTGCCGACAACCAGCGGCGCTGCTTCCTGGCCCTTGTTCACGCCGGTGGAGAAGGTGAAGGCGACCTGCAGGTTCTTGACGTTGCCTTCGTTGATCTCGGTCAGGTCGCTGAAGCGGGTCGACGCGTAGTTCTTGGCCGGCATTGTCCATTGCCCGTCATCGGGTGGCGCGGCGGCGGCGGGCGGCGCAATAGCCGCCGCCGATGGCGGCTCCGAGGCACCGCTCAGGAATGGGCCGCATGCCAGCAGCATCACCGAGAGTATGCAGGTGCGAAAAGAATTCTCGGTCGCCAATGCGCGGGCGCCTCGTCCTGCGTCAACGCGCGCCGGTGCCGGGTGCAGCGTGCCTTTCATTTGTGGATCGAGCCTCCCACGCCGGCGCCGAGCGCCGCCGCGATGTCAGCCTCGGTACCGGCACAAAGCGGATGGCCCCAACCCGAGGCGCTTTTGCCGCCGGGATCGAGATCGTAGACGATGGCGTCCTTGCGATTGGGATTGACCCCGGCGGGAACCTTGTCGAGGCCGAGCGCCGCGCGAACACGCCAGGCGACATTGTGATCGGCGCATGAGGAATCTCCGGAGACCCCGATCCCTCCGACGATGCTCTTGCCGTCATAGAGGGCAAGCCCGCCGCCAAACACAACGACGCCTCCAATCGGCTTGCCGACAAGGGGATCGCTGGCGCTTCCGAACGTTTTGGGATCGCCCGCATAGGCCGCGGCCTGGTTAACCGGATTGGTCTCCTGCAAGCCGAAAAGCGGCCCGCCAGGTTGCGCCCCCGCGTAGAGATTGGCCGTCGATAGGGCCATTTGCGCCAAGCTGAGCCCATTGGCCGTATTGGCCTTCTCTGCCGCGACGAGGCGACTGCCTGGCCATTGGGAATCGGCGGTGGGACCGCTGAAAGCGATCGCGCACACGGCGCCGTCGCGGGCAACGACAGCCGCCCATTCGTTAGTCTCAAAGCCTCCGTTGGCAGGTCCGCCGCTCGCTTTCACATTGGCCTTGAGGACAGCGAGCAGCTTATCGTGGTGGGCCGGGCAGGGCGCCTGTGCCATGGCTTGGCCCTGTGGGGACAGGCCACCCGCCAACACCAGGCCAAAGGCAGATAAGAAAAGCTGACAGCGGTACATTGTCCTGCCCATTGGTTCGAGCATCAAAGAATCATGGAGCACTCTGTCAGACTGGAGAATGCGAGAAAGAATCCGTGATCCAATGCCGTCGATGTCTAACTTGGGCGATGCAGGTATGTTCCTGCTTTTGGAAAAAATGCACAGTTCCCGTCCGGTGAATGGCAAGGTTGCCGTCTGTCCCGCCGGCTGCCGGCTCATCGCACCTAGTAAGCACTTGGCATTATCGGAGAAGCGGAGCGGTTGCGGGACCATACGGACGATCCACCCGGCAATGAGGGGTTAGCGTAGTCCGGAGTGCTTCGTAGTGGTTTTTCGCAGAAAAACCAACGGTTTGCGGTTCATCTCATTCACAATCGGACCCACATTATCAACTGAAGTCTTCGATTGCCTAAGTCGCTGATTTCTTTGGCCTCGTGCAAATCTGGGTGTAAGGGCAGCAGATCCATCTGACGGTGCTTTGACGGTAATTTTCGTACGCGACTCAACGTTCGAGAAAAGAACCGTCACCCAGTGCTCATGACAATACCTAGACACATATGGTCGTTGTCTTGTTCAGATGGTATCGATAACATGTCCTTCGCGTGGAGTTTGATTCCAAGGGGTGGCTCATGATCGATGCAGGACGCCGCAGAGACCTTGTGACCGAACGTCTAGCGCTTCCCTTGGGCAGGCCTCAGCCGGCCGGTGGAGCGGCATGATGGCCAAGGCTGCCTCATCTAGGCCCCTCGAAAGCCATGCGCCAACTATGGTTGACGTGGCGCTGCGGGCAGGTGTGTCCACCATGACCGTTTCACGCGCCCTGAAAGAGGGCAGCCGGGTTTCCAAGGCGACGCGGGAAAAGATCATGGCTGCGGTCAACGAGCTTGGTTACGTGCTCGACCAGTCAGCCGGTACCCTGTCCTCGCGCAAGACTGGATTTGTTGCTGCAATGGTTCCATCGCTCAACAATTCCAACTTCGCCGACACGGCGCGCGGTATTACGGATGAACTGGAGAGCACGGGACTCCAGCTTCTTCTCGGCTACACCGACTACACGGTCGAGAAGGAGGAAAAGCTGATCGAAGCGATGCTCCGCCGACGGCCGGAAGGCATCATAATGACTGGAGGAGCCCATACGGAGCGCGCCCGCCGCCTTCTTGATAACGCGGGCATCCCGGTAGTCGAAACCTGGGAGTTGCCGTCGAAACCCATCGATCAGGTGGTCGGGTTCTCCAACGAAGAGGCGATGGGGCTTCTCGTCAAAACGCTGGCCAGGAAAGGCTATCGAAAATTCGGCTACATCGGTGGCACGACCTCGCGCGACACGCGCGGCAGCCAGCGGCGCGAAGGCTTTGTCCGAGCCATCGAGGAACTCGGCCTGCCGACCGGCCGGCTTGTCTCCTTCGGCGTGCCACCGATCTCCATCGAACAAGGTGGCCAGGCGGTTGTGAGCATGCTGGAACGCTGGCCGGACACCGAGGCCGTGCTCTGCGTTTCCGATCTCTCGGCCTTTGGCGCGCTGATGGAATGCAAGCGTCGTGGAATGCGGGTCCCGCAGGACATCGCCATTGCCGGCTTTGGCGACTATGAGGTTGCCGCCTTCTGCCATCCCGGCATCACAACCGTGAACGTGGACTGCTATGGCATCGGACAACAAGCTGCCCGCAGGCTTATCCAGATCATCCGCGGCGGCGAAAAGAAGCACGAACAGGAAATCATCCTGACCGGGTATCGCGTCGTCGAGCGCGAAAGCACCTGAACTCCTTCAGCAAATTCCAAAACAGTAAAGGCATAGCGATGTTTCGAAAGACCATCAGCCTCACGCATGACGGCGCGTTGAAAGCCGTGGCTGCCGGAGCCGCACGCGCCGTCACGATAGGGGTGCCGCAATGTCTTGTGGTTGTCGATGCAAGCGGCGAGACCATCGCCAGCCTGCGTATGGACGGCGCACGGTTCCTGAGCCTGCACACGGCGCGGGGAAAGGCGCGCACGGCGGCGTCGATCAACGCCGCGACCGGCGGCATGGCGCCCGAAGCAGCAACCTTGGCTGGGATCGCCTCACAGGGCGGCGTGACCAATTTGCCTGGCGGCCTGCCGATCCGCTTCGATGGCCGCCTGGCGGGCGCCATCGGTGTCGGTTCGGGAACCGGCGAGCAGGATTTCGACGTGGCACGCGCCGCGCTGGCGGCGATCGGCGCCGACGCGATTTAAAGGCGATGTGTTGATGCGCTTCCAGCGCATCCGAAGGATCTTCAGACCGCGATCTGGCCCTTCAGCGACCTGTTGCGGTCCCCAGCAATCTCGAAAGCGGTAACCGCCTCGTCGAGCGGATAGATGCCTGATAGCAGCGGTTTGACATCCACCCGGCGG
>NZ_RZQY01000434.1:0-5064 GCF_003998575.1 Mesorhizobium sp. M7A.F.Ca.CA.001.10.2.1
CTCCTACAGCGGGCAGCTGCGCCCCTGCATCTCGCCCTATCTCCAAGCCGCCGGTCAGGCTGTTTTGCCCGCCGCCGGCGATGGCGACGAAAACGGCGCCGGCCTGGGCGTCTACGTTGCCGACGATGGCGGCGCCGCACTTTCGGCCGACCATGTCGATTCCTGCTTCAGCCGCTACCGCTCCTACCGCCCGGAAGACAACTCCTACCAGCCCTATTCAGGCGGCCCGAGACGGCAATGCCAGTAGCCCCGCGCGCCGCCCGGCATGGCGATCCGATCGCGCGGATTTTCCGGAGCGTCCGCACTGGCGCGGCGTTCAACCCTGACCCCAAGGAGGACTGACCATGAGCGACGACCGGGACGACAGAATTCGTGAGCGCGCCTACCAGATCTGGGAACGGGAAGGCCGCATGCACGGCGACCCTGAGCGGCACTGGCACCAGGCCGAGGCGGAGATCGACCGCGAGTCGGCCCTGCCGCTGACGGCGGATGACGCGCTGCCCGAAACCGGCGAGATCGCCAGCTCCGACGTGCTGGAGGTCGAGGCGCTGGCGGTGCGCACCGGCATATCGGGCGACGAGGCGCAGGAACTGCTCGACCGCCTGGGCAATGACCGCGCGGCAATCGAGCAAGCCGCCCGCAGCCTGAAGGCCAAAAGGCGGCGAAACCCCGATGAGGGACTGGCGAAATGACCGGAAGCTGAGGACAGAACTACCGTTGCGAGGGCTGGCCGGTCACCCGGCCCGAAAGCCCGCGCCTCTGGCGGAGGACGCGGGCCGATCGGACGGCCGATCTTCGGCAGGCGATGGAGGGCACCACCTGCCGCACAGATCAACAATTAGCTCTAGCTAATGTTCCGTCAAGTTGGAACTGAATTTACTTTCGTTTGAATGTCGGCCTCCACCGCAAGTGCGCCGCTGGCCCGGGAATGCATGTGTCCGGCGGGCACCTTGGCTGACGTGGATAGGAATTTTTTCTTGACCGGTGAGGGCAGCTATGCTACATTTTTGCCTATGGTGCTGATTTGCGCCAGTGACCCGCCGCGCAGGCGGGTTTTTTGTTGCCCGCCGCACAGCCGTCACCCGCGAGATTTCTACGCCACGCGTGGTTGAGCCGGCCTGGGCTTGACCATTGTGGCGAGTACGATGCCGGCGACGATGAAGGCCGCACCGACCAGATCGTAATCGTGCAAGCCCTCGCCGAGCAGCAGATAGGCGAGCATGGCCACGAACACCGTCTGCAGGTAGAGCAGCATGCTCGCCCGGCTCGCGCCCAGCGTTTGCACGCTTTTGTTGTAGAGATAGTACATCAAGGCGCCGCCGGGACCTGCCAGATAGGCGAGTGCGAGAAGGCTGTCGACGTCCATGGCGGAGCGTTCGTCGTTGAACAATTCCCACACATGGAAAGGCAAGGCGACCAGCGCACCGGCGCCGAGCAGCAGCACGACCATCGGCAGGAGTTCGATGCCGAATTTGGCACGGCGCAAAAGCACGGTGTAGAGGCCCCAGCAGAACGCGCTGCCGACGATCCACAGCTCGCCGGCGTTGAGCTTGAGTTGCAGCAGCGCCGTCAGGTTGCCATGGGCAACGATGAAGATCATCCCGGCAAGCGCAACCAGGGCGCCAAGCGACTTCCACAGGCCGAGCGGCTCGCCAAGCACAAAACGGGCGAGCACCATCGTCATGACCGGCGACAGCGCCATGATGATGCCGGCCGTGGTGGCGTCGGTGTCGTTGAGGCCGTGGTAGATCATACCTTGGCACAGCGTGAGGCCGATCGCCCCCACGGCGACGACCTCCACGGCGCGCGTTCGCAAAAGCCCGATCATCGCGTCGTGATGACGGTGCACGATCGGCAGCAGGATGGCGCAGGCCAGCGTCAGCCGCCAGAAGCAGAGGCCCCAGGGCGGCATTTCAGGCGCCACCCATTTGGCCGCGATATAGACACCAGCCGAAAGCAGCCAGCACAGCACGGCGGCCGGATAGCCGGTCAGGGAGACCACGGGTTGCGCGGCTTGATGCGCTATCGGCATTGCCTGCATGTCATGCCTCCCCCTTCGACGACCTCGGCCGGACGGGGCAACATAGCCTGTGTCGCTGGGTCGTGCATCCGTTTTGAAAGGCTGAGAAGGAAGCCACGCTCGGCCGTCCTATCTCTTCGACGGAGCGAGGAAGGGTAACGTCCATGGGATTACCAACCTATTGCAGCGTCGTCGTTTCCTTCACCCACTCGACACGGCTATGACGGAACCAGAAGTGAACACCGCAATCCTTTTTCCTCCAGACGGAGGGGTGCAGCGTCGCTGTGCCGTCTTCATGCCGCGTCACTTTCCAGCAGGGTCGCTCGTCGGGCAGCAGATTCATGTGAAGGATGTGGTCGTGACAGCGAGGGCAGAGCATTGCGGCTTGTTCTTCGAAGCCGTCTTCTTCGACAACGTAGAGGGTCTTCTTACGCAATTTTCCAGGGAGTGCGATCCGCACGACGATCGTCTTGTATGGTCGATCGAACCAGCGCCCCGGGAGCGAAAGCAGCCACGCCAGAAACTGAATCAGCCAGGTCATGTAGTCCGCTTTCCGAGCTCTGGTATGCCCAGAAGCGGGCGGACATCGCCGTGGCCCACTTTCGAGGACAGGATAGAGCATATTCCTACTTCGGGCTCGGTGATCAGTTCCATGCTGGCGAGGCTGAACGTAACGCTTGCATACTCCCGATTGACCAGCTCGCGGAACGGGTGAAGCCGGGCGAGGAATTCATCAACGGCAAGTGCCGCGGCCAGCATGTTTACGCTGATCACGGCGGGTCGGCGATTTGCGACACCTCTGATATAGCCGTCTTCGACCTGCAATAGATGCGCCTCGGGATCTGTGCGGCGTAGTCCCGCGGCCGACACGTCATCCATCGAGAACAGATCGCGGCTCATCAGCGACGAGCGGCCTGGCTGTAGGTAGTGGATCGTCCCGCACACTTCCCGAATCTGTCCGCGATTATACCCATCACGTACGGCGTCGAGCCTTATTCCGATGTCGAAGTAGGGGATGAGATACTGGGTTGCGATACAGTTCAGCAGGTAGCGTCCATCAACCGTGTCCATGCAACCGAAGAGCACATCGCATTGTCCAAGCGCACGGACGACGTCCGGGTCCCACAGATTTTGGGCCAGCCGAATGACTTTGGTGCCAACACCGGTTCGGTCGATGGCGTCGCCGATCACGTCGACTTTCTTCCGGCCCAGCCGGGCATCTTCCATTGTGGAGTTGATGATCCGATTGACGTTGCGATCTTCGATCGCATCATCATCGACGATGACAAGTTCGCCGACCCCAAGACGCATCAGCTGCTCGATCACAGGACTGCCCGTTCCCGAGCAGCCGATAACGCCGATGGAAAGCTTGCCAAGGCGTTCGATCGTGCCTTCGTCAAACGCTTGCGCATGCGAGGCGGCGAAACTCGGAACCTCGACGTTGCCGCTGTTCGGATACCAGAAGAGGAGGTCATCGCCCGCCACGCTGATGCAGCTCAAGGAACGCATGACGCCGTAGTCGAGCAGCACGCGGCCGAACATTTCACCAGAAGGCAACATGACCGCGCTGCCGTGCGGGATATTCGCCTCAACCCAGCCGCGGATCATCGGTAGAAGCCGGTGATCGCCGTCATCGTCGATGTCCGAGAATTCAGGATATCCGCCCGGATGGCTGTGCACCTTGATGATAGAAAGCCCCTTCTCGGTGGCTCTCTCCAGGATCGGCGCGATGTAATCGGGACTCCAAACCACGCGAATTGGCGAACGCTCAAGGCACTGATCGTATGGAACCTCATGAATTTCGCGTACCGTCAGCCGGTGCACGCGGTCACCGTTGCGGCGGCCACAAAGAAGAATAGCGACGGCTTCGCAGCCGTCGCCGGGGAAGAGGAAGCTCTTCAGATGAGCGTGCTGATCGCCCGATAGGGCGAGGCTCATTTTGCCGGGCATTTTTCGAACTCTCGCTCAAGCCATTCTTCCACGAGGAAGATATGCGTGCCCAAATTGTCGAAGCCGGGTTTCCACGGGTTCGCTCCCGTGCGGTGCCGCGACCAGCGCTGAAACGTCTTTCCGTCCAGGGCCTGCCGTGCTTCCGTGCGCCCGATCGGTTGCCCGTCGATGCGCTGGAGTCCGGGATAGAAGTAAACCATATCGAGCTGGGCATGCGGATAGCCGGATTCGATCCGGATCGCCGCTATGACCTTGTCATGGTCGTAGCCCTTGGGCACGGGAAAGTCGTGGATAAGCACCCATGGCGATCCGTCGATGATGGTCTCCCACGGACGCTCATACTGCTGGAGGAACGCCTCGTCCTCCTCCCCGAGTTCAAAGTTGCGGCGCAGGGACATCTTGTCAGCCCTCCGTCTGGTCGCGGGGCAAGGCCTTGAACTTTTCGATACCCTTGCGGCGCAGGTCGATAGGTTCGTGCAGCCCGATCTTCTCGGGGCGCTCGCCCGCCATTTTGAGGCGGAGCGTATAGTCCTTGGCGGGCAGGAGACCCGCCAGCGTCAGGATTTCCTCGCCGGTCGGATTCGGCTTCAGGATGACATACGGCTTGCCGTTGACCTGCAGCCGGTATCCTTTCGCGAGCGGGGGCTGCTTGCCAAGCTTGGCGTATTCCTCGAGGTCGATGATGTCGTCGAGGACCTGTTCTTCACCGGGATCGATCCCGTTCTCGTGGGTATCCATTTTTATGTTCCTTCAAGTGGCGATGCCGATCCCTTTGCCGGCAACTTTCTGCATACTAGCAGAAGCTTGCTAAGAACGTCAAGCAGAAATTAGCACGCTTGACAGACTGAGCAAAAAGTGTTATAATCCGAAAGGAATCAAACGGTTATGGTGAAGAATGAATAACACGATTGAACGAAAAACTGAACTGAAGGCAAGCCTTGGGCAGTATTTGGCCTCGATTCGTGAAGACCGCGGCATGAAACTGCGGGAGGTCGAAACAGCCACAAAACGCGAAGTCTCGAACGCGTATTTGAGCCAGATTGAGAACGGCAAGATCAAGAAACCGTCGCCCAACGTGCTCCATGTTCTCGCGC
>NZ_RZQY01000435.1:0-5060 GCF_003998575.1 Mesorhizobium sp. M7A.F.Ca.CA.001.10.2.1
GCGCTGGACGGTCGAATACCAGGGCAAGGCCATCAAATTCACGACGACAAAACTCCGCAGGCAGGTGAGTTTCCGCAAACGCATGCTGGCCAAGGCCAAGGTGTTGCCGCCTCAGTTGGACCCGGCTGCCTATCGCAAGTGGATGGACTGGCTCATTCAAAACGCCGCCGAGGCCGACCCGCAGACCGGCGATGCCTTGGTGAGCGAGAAAAGCTGGCTTGACGACCTGCCTGAGCTGGCCGGCTGGCAAAATGAAACACCGCCTCCAGAGACCAGCTAAGAGCGGCGACAGTATCCAAATGCAAGCAGCGATGGCACTCGTTGCGTTTGCCATGCCTGCCAGTTTCGGCACACATTGATGGCGAAGGTAGTCTGACCAGAGCTGGCTCGCTGGCAATCAGAATTGAAATGAGACCACATGGACCGCTTCGACCTCGGCACCTACCGCCGTCCCATCTCCACTCGTTCTTCAGAAACCCAGCGTTGGTTCGATGTTGGCCTCAACTGGTGCTACGGCTTCAACCATGAGGAAGGCATCAAGTGTTTTGAGAAGGCGCTCGAAACAGATCCTAAATGTCCGATGGTGCATTGGGGCATCGCCTATGCCGCCGGACCTTTCTACAATCTGACCTGGAAAGAACATGGCGAGGCCGAGGCCGACAGCGCGACCAAGCGCTGCTTCGAGCATGTCCAGCTGGCCCGGGCCAATGCGGCTTCCGCCAACGAGATCGAGAAGCGGCTGATCGAGGCGCTGGCCGCCCGCTTTCAGAAGCCATACCGGGTGAGCCCAGAGGAATTCGAACGGTGGGATGATAGCTATGCCGCCGCGATGCGGCTTGTGTATCGGGACTGTCCCGACGACCATGATGTGATGGCACTGCTGGTCGAAGCGCTGATGATGCGCACGGTGCGGCGGCTGTGGAACCTCAAGACCGGCGCGCCGGCGCCGAATTCCGATGTCGTCGAGGCGCTCGACGTCTGCGAACGGTCGGTCCGGCTTGCCGATGAGGCCGGCGCAGCACAGCATCCGGCGATCGTCCACCTGCACATCCATCTGCTGGAAATGTCCACCATGCCGGAGCGCGGCATGCGGTCAGCGGATCTGCTCGGCGAAATGTGCCCCGATGCCGGGCACATGAACCACATGCCGGGGCACATCTATGTGCTGTGCGGCGAGTATGAGAAAGCCAAACGCGCCAGCGAAAAGGCGGTACGCGCCAACGACCTCTATCTCGCCTATGCGGACGAGCCGACCTACTATTTGCTCGGCTGCTGCCACGATCTGCACCTGATGATGTTCACCTGCATGTTGTCGGGCCAGTACCAGCCTGCACTGTGGGCCGCCGATCGAGTGCGCAGCCTGGTCGCGCGCGACGTGGTCGCCATCCCCGGCCGGCCCAAGCTCACGCAGACGGTGGAAGGCTACCATGCGATGAAATCGCATGTGCAAGTGCGCTTCGGCCGCTGGCAGGAGATCATCGACGAACCGGCGACCGCGGAGCCAGGCCTCTATGTGCTGACGGCGGCCATGCAGCACTACGCCAAGGGTGTGGCGCATGCGACGCTTGGGAATTTCGCTGAAGCCGAGCGCGAGCGCGAAGTGTTCCATCGGCATCTGAAAGGCATTGCGCCCGAGCGGCGCTTCCTCAGCAACCCGGCGCAGGCTTCGCTGGCTGTCGGTGTCGCCCTGCTCGACGGCGAGCTGGCGTACCATCAGGGCCGGCATGACGAGGCCTATGGCCATTTGCGGCAGGCGGTCGAGCTTGACGACAATTTGTCCTACACCGAACCGTGGGCCTGGATGCACCCGCCGCGCCATGCGCTGGCGGCGCTGCTTCTCGACCAGGGCCACGCGCAGGAAGCAGAACAGGTCTATCGCGACGATTTGGGCCTGAGCGGCACGGTGCAGCGCTGCGCCCAGCACCCGAACAATGTCTGGGCACTGCACGGGCTGGTGGAATGCCTGAATCGGCGCGGCGAGACTGATGAATTGCCGATATTGCAGACAAGCCTTGCCGCGGCGCTGGCCAGGGCGGATGTGCCGATCACCTCGTCCTGCCTGTGCAGGACGAGCGCGCAGCAAGGCTGCTGTCACTGACGCGAAGTCAGCCTGCCGCCATTGTTGCGGCCGATCGGCTCGCCAAACAAATTGTCGGCCGATCATCGTTGGCGGTGGAAACCTCGCCGCCCGGTCGTGTCACCTGCCGATCAGCCCAGGCTCCACGCTTTGTCTCGTACCACGCCTTCCTCGATCAGCACCGAGCAGTCTATCTCATCGTGAAGTTGGGCGTTTGGGTCGGACAAAAGCCAGGAAGCATAGGACCGAAGCTGCTTGAGCCTGGCTGTTTTCTCAAGCCGGGCCTGGCGCTCATCCTCGGCTGCCGGTCTTCTGTCCTTCTGGGCAGGAAATTGCATGCTGGCTCTCCTCGGTCACCGAGCTGCGCTTCGATTGAAGCCAACACATGCGCTGGCGAGAGTCGCCATCCATCTGGATGATGGCGGACCCTTATCAACAATGCACCCGCGCCACCGCCGGGTGCTCCCTGGTCCGGGTTCGCTGCGGCGCATCGGCACTCGGCAGTCGGACGCAGCCAGGGGAATGGAACCAGATCGGCCGTGCGACGTCATAGAAGCAGGTGCTCATACAGGAGTGTGACCTCCATGATCAGGCTCGTTCTTGCCGCTGCCGCCATGCTCGTCATGGCATGGGACGCAACGGCGGCGGCAAAACTGGACGCGGCCACTGTCAACAACGCCCAATTTGACGGCAGCGAAGCGAAAGGCGTCAGTGCGACCGTGCTGAAGGCGCAAATCCTCCTGGATCGTGCACGCTTCTCGCCAGGCCTGATCGACGGCCGCCAAGCGGAGAACTTCAGCCGGGCAGTCGGTGCGTTTCAAGCGGCCAACGGACTGCCTGCCGACGGCAAGCTTAACCGCGAGACATGGGACAAGCTGGTCGCGAGCTCCTCGCGCCCGGCGCTTGAGACCTACGAGTTGACGCGCAAGGATGTGCGTGGACCGTTCACCAGGCGAATTCCGGCGCGCATGGAGAGGATGGCCCGCCTGCCCCGGCTCGCCTATCACAATGCCCTGGAAAAGATGGCGGAGCGCTTCCACAGCAGCGAGGAACTGCTTGAACGGCTCAATCCCGGCATCGGCTTCAGGAAGGCGGGGCAAAAGCTGCTGGTGCCAGCTGTAACCCGAGGTGATCCGCCGCAAGACATTGGGAACGTCGAGGTCGACAAGAGCGCTCGCCAGGTTCGCGTGCTCGACCCTTCCGGCAAAGCGCTTGCGACGTACCCCGCCTCGATCGGGAGCCAGGAGAAGCCCGCGCCGAGTGGCGAGGCAGAGGTCAAACGCGTGGTGCGCCACCCAACCTATCACTACGATCCCGAGTTTGCCTTCAAGGGGGTGAAGACGAAGCGCCCCTTCACGATCGCTGCCGGGCCGAACAATCCGGTGGGATCGGTCTGGATCGATTTGTCCATCGATAGTTATGGCATTCACGGGACTCCGGACCCAGGCAAGATCGGAAAGACCTTCTCGCATGGTTGCATCAGGCTGACCAACTGGGATGCCGAAGACCTCGCCTCCGAAGTGCAAAGAGGCACAAAGGTCGTCTTCAAGGAAGAAGCGGCAGGATCGGTCGAACAAGGATCGCAGTAGGCAGGCGCCACGGGCTAACTTTCGACCGTGTGACTGGCGTCACCGAAGGCGTAGGGCGGCGCCCCTACCCCAGCCACTTCTCGTAGTCGGACACCAGCAGATGGACCGGGGCAACGTCTTCGTCGATGTTGGAAAAACGGCCGATCGGTTCGCGAAACACATTGTCGGTGAGATCGTCATTGACGGTCGAGACCTCGCCGATCAGCACGTCCTTGCCCTCGGCCCAGAAGGCATGCCAGACGCCGGGCAGCAGCGTGACGCTCTGGCCCGGGTCGAGCTTCAGGAGCCCGCCCGCGGGCAGCCTGTGGATGGTTCCGTCGACCGGCACCGAAACCTCCGCCTTGGGATCGATGCCGCCGTCGCGGTCATGCATGAACAGTTCCAGCACCAGCTTGCCGCCGCCACGGTTGATGATGTCCTCGGCCTTGATGTTGTGGCGGTGCATCGGCGACAGCTGGTCCTTGCGCGAGATCATGATCTTCTCGGCATAGAGCATACCCATGCCCTTCTTCATGTCCTCGTAGCGGCCGTTGCGAACGGTGAACAGGAACAGGCCGAGTTCCCTGAATTTCTCTTGCCCGTAATCGGTGATGTCCCAGCCGAGCCGCGAGGTGAATACGGCCGACGAGTCGACCTGACGCGCCTTGGCCTCCTGCGGCGACCAATAGGCGAAGGGCGGCATGATGTAGCCGAACGAGCGGATGAAAGCGTCGGCTTCGCGGATGATGTCGTTGATGGCGGAGCGCTTCATGATCATGATCCCTTCGTATCGATTTGTCTGGCAGATCGCATAGCCGAACGCCGATGCGGTGTCGATCCATCTCGCCGTCCTGTCCGGCGTTGCGCAGGGCGTATGGACCACAGATCCGCTTGCCTGGCCGCGTGACATCACGGATTTTCAGGGCCATAAAACCCGCGGATTCCTCATGGGGTGAAAGATGATGCCGACCGTTCACGATCTCGATACGCCATCCATCCTGATCGACGCCGCGCGCGCGGAAGCCAACATTGCCCGCGCCCAGGCGCATGCCGACAAGAACGGGCTGAAGCTCCGGCCGCATATCAAGACGCACAAATTGCCCTACTGGGCGAAGAAGCAGATAGCGGCCGGCGCCGTCGGCATCACCTGCCAGAAGATCGGCGAGGCCGAGGTGATGGCCGATGCCGGGCTGAACGATATTTTTCTTCCCTACAACATCCTTGGGCGCGCCAAACTGGAACGCCTTCTGGCGCTGCACGGGCGCGTCACCCTGTCGGTGACAGCGGACAGCATGGAGACGCTCGAAGGGCTGGCAACCACCTTCACCGATGCCGGCCATCGTTTGCAGGTGCTGGTCGAATGCGACACCGGCATGGGACGCTGCGGCGTGCAGTCGGCTGATGAAGCGGTTGCG
>NZ_RZQY01000436.1:0-5058 GCF_003998575.1 Mesorhizobium sp. M7A.F.Ca.CA.001.10.2.1
GGCGCGCATGGCGGTGAGGAAGGCTCCCAAGGCAACGACCGCGTTGCCAAGCCCAGCCACCATCCCGAGGATCGCGCGACCCGTCAAAGCTCCAATAATGATTGTCGCGAGCTCGACAACGACGTCGGCAACGCCCTTGAAGTTTGTGGCGAGATATTGAAGCGCGGCAACAAGGTCTCGGCTGGCGCCGGCGGAAGCATCCGCGTTTCCGATATAGGCTAGGAATTCATTGTTCACCTGGCCGATGGCGTCGGCGATCGTCGCGTTCGTGACCTTGAACTGCGCCTCGATCGGCTTCTGTGCAGCTAGGATCGCATGGAAAATCCGGTCCGAAGTGATCTTACCTTCCGCGCCAAGAGCCTTCAGCCCGCCGACTGTCGTCTTGAACTCTGTGGCAATCGCTTGCGCTAAGATCGGTGCGTTCTCACGCAGAGACCGCAGCTCGTCACCCTGCAGAACGCCGGAACCCAGCGCCTGACCAAGCTGTAGAATGCCGGCCGCTTGCTCGTTCGCCGACGCTCCACCAGCCTTGAAGGCCTTGGACACGATGTTCGTGACATCGGCGATCTCCTGCTCTGACTTGGCAACACCAGACGCCGAGCGGATAAGCTTCGCGTAAAGGTCGACGTAAGTCTCGAGATCGGTGCGCGCGTCGTTGGCCCCGGCCTTCAGTTCATTGAGCGATCGTGCCGAGACGCCAGCCGATGTTGCTGCGGCGCGGATCTTGTTCCCTGCCGCCGTCCATGCGTCCGCATATTGAGCAATCTCCCTAACGCCAAGTGCAGTGCCGATGCCGGACAGCGGCGCCAGAAGACCTTGGGCAGCGCTCTTCCCGATGCTGTTCAGACGGCTGTCAAATTGACGGGCGCGCCGTTCGATAGCATTAAATTGCGAATTGCTGATCCCGTTCGCGCGGGCGAGGCCCTTTTCGAAGGCCTTGAAATCGGCCGAAAGCTGGACAACCAGCTTTTCGAGGTCAGTTGCTGGCATAGAAGTGGCCAGCTTCTTGGGAGGATCGCATGTTTTCTACCTTGCTCGTGATTGCCGGTCTGACATCAACGCTGACGCCGCAGCAGGCTGACCGATGGATGGGCGCTTACCTTCACTCGATGAAGCTGCACTACGCTTGCCGTGGACACGGGAGCACGTATAGGACAGCGAAAAATATGGCCCTCCGCCAAGTCCAACTGCTGGACCTATATGGACCAAGTGGCCGGTTCACGGTTCGCGATGTCACCAACCTCGATCGCGACCTCCAGGCCGGAAAGGTCACGCTCGACGCGTCCATCAATCTAAAGGATTGCGAGAACCTTTTGCTTGAAGACAAAGCTGACCTTGAGGCATTAGGCGACGGAAAATAGCCGCTCGACCGGCAACAGCGCCACTGGGTTGAACGGCACCTTCGGCTGAAGCCCGATGATAGGTGCGGCGTCCGCGGTCAGCCAGTCCCACAACGCGTCCTTGTCGGCCTCGGAAAGCTGCCTGTCTGACCCTGATTGCGACTTCCGGAAGCCCTCGACGACCGCATGGAATTGCCAGATGCTCATGCCGTTCACCTGTTGCGGTGAATAGCCCATGACTTGGCCGTAGCCGTATAGGACTTCAAAGCGGACCTTCCCGTTTGGCAGATCGTCTAGGGTGACGCCCTCATCCTCTTGGCTTTTTTTTTTAGGCTCGCCTGCCTCGTCGGGAGCGCCCATGCACGCCGCCATCAATATGGCCTGCGCGATCGGCAGGTTTTCCGCCGGCGGGCGGTCCTCGACATAGGATCGAACCAGCGTCAGAGCCTTCGCTGGCTCCATGCCGCCGCCAATCAGACCCAGCCGTATCACGTTCGAAATGTCGGTGGTTCTGCAGGTTCGATCCATGAGACGACCGAGCACCACGAACGGACCGGCATCGGTCTTTTCCTGAAGCTCGGCGAATTCGCCCCAGCCGACGCGGAAGGGATAGGTCCCATCCGCGAAGTCCAGCGTCACCCTGGCGTCGCGGCTCATTTACGGGGTCACCACGCGAACCAGCTCACCGTCGCTCGACATCTCGACGTTGTTGGTCACCCGACCGTTCTTGGACGGGTTACCCATGGTCACGGTTCCGACATGCATGAAACCGGTCCACGTGATGGTTTTCGCAGGGAATTCCATCTCCACTTTCACCGGGATGCTGTCGGGGTTCTCCCAGGCATCGAGCCACGTCTCAACGGATTCGTTGGCGAGAATGCCTTCGCCACTGATCGTCACCGATAGGCTGGTGGCGTCGCGTCCGAGCCAAGCCACCTTGTCGGGGTCGACACAATCCGGGAGGCTGAATTCCTCCAGAGCCTTGGTCAGCGTCATCGACTTGGAAAGAAAGCCGCACGGCGCGGTGTAGACGATCGGGGAGGCGCCGTCACCGAGAAGAACTCGGAACTTGCCGCCTTTGAGGGTGGTTGCGTCAGCCATTTGATGTCTCCTTTGATGGCAGCAATAGCGCCCGCCGGAGCGGGTTTCTCAGGGGTGAGGTGAGGCTGGGCTAGTCGTGCTCGACAACGGCCCGGAACGTGAGCCGAGCGCGGCTGGTTTTGCCGTCCGGATCTCGGACGACGTCGCGCTTGTACAATTCGAACGACAGCAGCGCATTTTCGGTCAGCGGTAGTTCGTACTCGTGCAGCGCCAGCCTGACCGCGTTGGCGATTTTCTTGACCTCGGCCGATCCGACCGCGCGCGACCAGGCGCTCATATCGAAGTAGATTTCGGATCCCGGTATGCAGTCGAAATCGTTCGGCAGCACCTGATCGCCATCGAAGGCGACGTATGGGAAATCAGCCGTGACTTGTTTTGTTGCCTTGTCGCGCGGCACCTCGTCATAGACGCGATCAGCGATCAGCGAGACCAAGTCGGCGAAGCCTTTCAGCCTAGCAACAATGGCGATCTGCAATTCGTAGGAAGCGTCAATCATGATGCCGCCACCTGCTTTGCTGCCTTATTCACTGCCGCGCGGATCGCCCGAGACGATCCTTTCTTGTTTGCCCGCCACGAAACGAAGAAATACGGCTGCGCCGGCATCTCCTGCGTTCCGTGCTCCTGCCACCGGGCGTAATAGGCAACCTCGTTGCCGGCGAAGATCGTCAGCGTCAGATCTCCGCCTAGTGATGCTTTGACCACCGCGACGACGTAGCTGCCCTTCGGTGCCTTGCCCCAGGTCCAGCCGATGCTATCGCGCAGTTCGCCGCGGTCGACAGGCACCAGCGATTTCATCATGGCGACGATGATGTCGGCCTGTTTCTCCATCGCCGCACGGATCATGTCGCGGGCGACTTTAGGTAATGCTGTCAATTTGCGCTGCAACTTGGCGAGCCGGAGGATTGAGGTCATGACGCCACCCCGCTCTCCACCAAGATGTCGATCCATGCGCGATCCTCAGTCGGATTGATCGCCTTGATGGCGTAGGTGATGCCCGTCCACTTAGTGCCGACCCAAGCACCGGATCGCACATCCCTGGCTTGCCAGTCTGTGGTGATTTGCTTGCTCAACGAGTTGGCCCTGACCGTGAGCAGGACAGGCTGGCGTCCTTCCAGACGCGCCGCCATAACCGTCTCAGTGCCGCGAAGATATTGACGCCGGGCAGACACGATGAATCGCTCTTCGAACGGTCCTTCGGTATTGCCGTCATCCGGACCGGAGTACGGGCCGCGGCTGTCGAATGCGATGTTTTCCCTAAGCTGGCCGGTTGTCGTTTTCATCTGACACCTCTGGATCAGAGAACTTACCGCGCTTGCGTAGCCGCACAGCTTTGCCGGCATCGATCGCCGCAGCTCCGCATCGTGTAGTGACAGAAACCGACATCCCATCACGATAGGCGATTGTCACGGCCGGCGTTGGCTTCCAGTCGAAGTCACCAGTGAAGCGAACCCACATGGTCAGACCCTCATGAAAGCCAGCCACGTCCCCTCGACATGCTGGATTAGTCGCCGTCCGCTTTTATGGAGTTCCTCAAGCACAGCCTGCACGTCGACCGTCCCGCGAGCATGGTAATCGTGATAAACGATCATCCCGCCCTTGCGGACACGGTTAAGCGCAAGGAACTGATCCTGCATGACGCCCCTCGCGCCATGATCGCCGTCGATGAAGGCGAAGTCGCATTCCGGAAGATCGTCGATCAGGAGATCGTGCGAACCATGGCGCGCGATCAGGAGCCGGAAGCGCGAATCGTCCAACGCCAGGTGCGCCGGCTGCTGTGGAACCTCACGCCGCTGCACAATCTTGTCGGTGACGTAGCCTTGCGGCACGTCGATGCCGACATAGCGCTCGATCGTCACAACGTTGCGCAGCAATGCCTTGGCAGTGCGCCCTTCATTCACGCCGAACTCGATGGCGACCTTGGGCGCAACCGATCGCGCGAGCGCTACGAGCACCTCTAGTTCGCCGGGGTTCATGAAACGGGCGTTTAGCCCGCTCCAGTCGATCGGATGGACGTCAAGGTCAGCCTGCGGAACGGCCGGCAGCTTGAGCAGCGAAGGCTCGTAGACGGGTCGTTGCGGCTGGAATGTCGATGGTTTTCTGGCAAGCATGGCTGTGGCTGAAACACTGACAGGGGTTGATCGGATCGATGCCGAGGTAAGGCGAATATCGGGCCCCGCCGGCAAAGGATGAAGAGTTCTCGTAGCCGCCGAAGATGACGGTGGCCGGCGTTCCGACCGCCTGCGCGAGGATCGCCGCAAAGCCCGGCGAGGTGACGACGAGCGCGGCGACCGAGGTCAGGGCGGCGATGGTTTCGAAGTCCAACTCACCACGGTGGAATTCGACGTCGGCCTTGATCGGGTGGCCGGCCATCCATTCCTTACCCGACACCAGGTCGGCGACCGACACGACGAAGAAGTCGTCGCGAATCGTTGCGAGCAGGTCGCGATAGGCATCGTGATCGGGATTGCGTGCCTGGCAACCGCTCCACTCGGTGCGCTCGTTCAATGGGCGATAGATGAGGATCGGTTTTTGCGGCCGCCATGTGTCGAGCAGCTGACGAACCTGCTTCATCCAAGCATCTGGAATCGGCAGCCGAAAATCCGCCGTCGCATAGTCC
>NZ_RZQY01000437.1:0-5032 GCF_003998575.1 Mesorhizobium sp. M7A.F.Ca.CA.001.10.2.1
TTCCATACCCCAGATGGCGAGCAACACGCCCGGCGACACGCCGTAATTCGCTTCGATCTTGGCGAACAGCGCCGCATTCGACTTTTTCAGCGACCGGCCCTTGGAAATAATCGCCGCGCCGCCGCGCCGCCGCATGAAATCGTCCACCGAGCCGCTGAAAGCCTTGTGAATGCCGCGGTCGACGGAGATCGTCTTGGTCGCGTAGTTCGCCCCGGCCAGAGCGGCCAGCCCCTTGGCGCCTACACCTTCCGACCTGGCCTGCGCGGCAAAATCCTGCTTCCAGGCCTCGAAGCCGGCGCCGGTCTTGCCGCAGCTGGCCGCTGCCTGTGCGCCCGTCGCCAGCGCAAGCACCGCCACCACGGCCGCTGCAAACATCTTTCCCTTGGCAAGAATTGCCATGTTGATCTCCTGGTTGCCTGAATCACGTCCCAATTGCGAACTTGCCAGCGAAACGCGCACTTGTCACTGTCACCGCTGCAATGCTGGCGAATGCCGTGGAATTTGCCTAGGATCAAGTGATTATTGTGGCAAGGGGGCTGCATGCAAGACGTTGATGTCGTCATCATCGGTGCCGGCTCGGCGGGTCTTGCCGCCGCCAGGACCCTGCAGGCCGCGGGGCTTTCCTTCACGCTGCTCGAAGCGATGGACCGAATCGGCGGGCGAGCCTGGACCAGCGACCAGCATTTCGGCGTGCCTTTCGACATCGGCTGCGCCTGGCTGCATGCCGCCGACCGCAATCCCTATTTTCCCGAAGCCCAGGCGGCAGGCTGGACGTTGCATCATCACGACATGAACGTTGATCATCTCTACTACCGCGAGCGCAAGGCGAGCGAAGCGGAAGAAGCCGACATGAAGGCCGCCGACGCAAAGCTGTTCGAACTGCTGGCCAGGCATGAAGTGAAGGACGGAGATGACGATCGTCTTTCGGCGCTTTTGGCAAAAGGCCATGCGCCGCGCGCCGCCGCCACCTTCGCCGGGCCGATGGATTTCGGTGCCGACGAGGACGAAATCTCGATCCTGGACTTCCAGGCCGCGGCCGATCTCGACCCGAACTACTTCAGCAAGGAGGGCCTTGGCGCGCTGGTGGCGCGTTTCGGCGCCGGCGTGCCGGTCGAACTGTCGACGCCGGTGCGCAAGATCCTGTGGGACGTGCCCGGCGTCGCCTGCGTCACCGATCGCGGCACCGTCCGCGCCAAAGCAGTGATCGTCACCGCTTCGCCGGCGGTGCTCGCCTTCGAGGAGATCGCGTTCTCGCCGGCCCTGCCCGACACGCATTTCGGCGCCTTCTTCGACCTGCCGATGGGCATGCTGACCAAATTGCCGGTCGAGATATCGGGCACCAGGCTCGGGCTGCAGCCCTTCGACGACCTGCTGATCGAGCGGATGGCCAGGCACGACATCTATTTCCTCTGCTTCCCGTTCGACCTTGACCTGATGGTCGGCTTCGTCGGCGGCGATTTCGCCTGGGAAATGTCGGCGGCCGGCGAGGCGGCCGGCATCGACTTCGTCGTCGACCGGCTGTGCGGCATCTTCGGCGGCGATACGCGCAAGCATGTCGGACGCGCAATGATGACCAATTGGGGCGGCGAGCGCTTCGTGCGCGGCGCCTATGCCGCGGCCCGCCCCGGCCGTTCACTGGCGCGCGCCGCACTCATGCAGCCGGTGGCCGACAAGATCTTCTTCGCCGGCGAGCATCTGGCCGGCTCGCTGGTCCAGACCTGCGGCGGCGCACGGCTGTCGGGCGAGGCGGTGGCAAGGCAGGTTGTCGCCCAGCTTGCGGCCAAATAGCTTCAGGTAATGTGGAACACCGCGCGGCTGTTCGCGTTGGGCACGGGCCGCCGTGAACATTTGTGTCACCTCCGGTGAATTGAGACCGACATGAAACTCTTCGACTGCCCGCATTGCGGCCATCGCATCTATTTCGAGAACGCCCAGTGCCTGAACTGCGGGAACCCCGTGCTCTACGATCCCGAGCACGCCTGTTTTGCGCTGGCGGGCGTCGATGGCGTCTTCCAGTGCACCAACGCCGATGAATGCGCCTGCAACTGGATGGCGGAACCGGGTCACGCTTTTTGCCGCGCTTGCGTGCTGAACCAGCTGATCCCGGATCTCTCCGTCGACGGCAACCGCCGCCGCTGGATCCGTGTCGAAGCGGCGAAGAAGCGCGCCATCTACTCGCTGCTGGCCTTCGGGCTGCCGGTGGCGCCCAAGCAGAACCCGGCCGACGAGATCGGCCTGGCATTCGACTTCCTCGCCGATCCGATCGGCGGCGGCCCCGGCGGCGAGCGGATTCTTACCGGCCACGACAATGGCCTGATCACGCTCAACGTCGCCGAGGCGGATTCGGCCGAGCGCGAGAAGCGGCGCGTCGAGATGGGCGAGAACTACCGCACCTTGCTCGGTCATTTCCGCCACGAGCTCGGGCACTATTACTGGGACCGCCTCATCCGCGACGATCCGCACAGGCTCGAAGCTTTCCGCGCACTGTTCGGCGACGACCGCGCCGATTACGAACAGGCGCTGAAGGCCTATTATGCCAATGGTGCGCCGCCCGACTGGCAGCAAGGCCACATCTCGGCCTATGCGACCTCGCATCCATGGGAAGACTGGGCCGAGACCTGGGCTCATCACCTGCACATCACCGACACGCTGGAAATGGTGCACGCGCTGAACTTTCCGCTCGGCCGGCTGGAGACGGTGGAGGCCAACGACTTGCCGCGCGGCGACACAGGCGGCGGGTTGCAGGCCGCACCCTCGGAGCCGGCGACCGCGCCCCAGCCTTTCGAAAAGATTCTTACCCGCTGGCTGGTGCTGTCGGAAGCCTCCAATTCGATCAACCGCTGCATGGGCCTGCCCGACCTCTACCCCTTTGTCATTTCGGACGTCACGGCACGGAAATTGGAATTCGTTCACGAACTTCTGACCGATTTGCCTGGAGAACACGGAACAAATCGTGAGTTGGCGCAGGCGCTTTAGCGGGAACGCATGAGCTGCTGCCCCGTTTTCGCTGGCGAGGGACCATGAAAACGGAGAGAAACCATGAAATCCCTGTTGTTTCCTGCGGTAGCCGGAATGCTGACCGTGATGTCAGGCGCCGCGTTTGCCGATACCGCCGTCTCAGCCGTCACCGATCTTAACGTGCGCGCCGGACCCGGCCCGCAATATCCCGTGATCGGCGTGCTCGCCGCCGGCCAGTCGGCAACGCTCAATGGCTGCATCGAAAACAGCAAATGGTGCACCATAGCCGAGGCCGGCGGCCAGGGCTGGGTCTATTCCGACTATGTGACGGCCGATATCGGCGGCAGCCGCGTGGTGCTGACGGAACGGCGCTCCAGCGTTGCTGTCGTCTCGCCGCCGGAGGACATCGGCAACTACTCGACCGATTATACCGGCGCGATCATCGCCAGCGATCCGGTCGTGGATGACTTCCCGCCGCCTCCGGCTGAAGTCCGCACCTATGTCGATACACATCGCCTCGATCCCATCTATCTCGAAGGCGAAGTGGTGACCGGCGCGACCCTGCCCGACACCGTCGAGCTGCGCGAGATTCCGGACTACAATTACCGCTATGTCTATGTGAACGGCCAGCGGGCGCTGATCGATCCGCAGACCCGGCGCATCATGTACGTCGTTCGCTGACGACAAGCGGCCGCTGTGACAGCAGCGGCCGCCAGCAGGCCGCGCCGCCGCGCGGCGCTCTCCTGCGCTCTGGCCTAGTCCTTTGCGGAAAACCATTCCGATTTTCCCGGCCATCGGTTAGTCAATAGGCGATGACTTTGGCAAGGGAGCCCGCGTGACCATCGATCCGGCCGCCTTCGAGCGTTACAGGCATTCGCCGAACGCCAGGACGACCTTACCGCGCCTGTTGCTCGGAACGGGGATCGTGGTCCTTTTTTGGGCAGCAACCACCGTGGCCGTGCTGGTCGGCGGCACCTATGCGTTCATCGCCTGGCAGGCGACCCCATCATCCGGCATTCAGGGCTTCCTCGCTTCGCCCCTCGGCATCCTCACCGCGCTCGTCTCGTTTGCCGGCATCTGGATCGGCCTGTGGGTCGCGATGCGCTGGGTGCATGGCGAGAAGCTGTCGGCGCTGATCGGCAACAGCCGACGAGTTTCATGGCCCGACTTCCTCAAAGGGCTGATCGCCGTGCTGATCACGTCGTTCATATCCGAGGTCCTGCTCTATCTCTTGCAGCCGCAGATCACGCGTGGCCCGATCAGCTTGTCATCCTGGCTGCTGTTTGCGATCCCGATCGCCGCGCTCACCTTGGTGCAGACCTCTTCGGAAGAGCTGCTGTTTCGCGGCTATCTGCTGCGCGGTCTCGCCAGCCGGTTCACGAGCCCGGTAATCTGGGCCCTGCTGCCGGCCCTGCTGTTCACCTCGCTGCATTGGAGCGCGAGTTCGTCACCAGCCATCAATGCTTGCGTGCTGGCGTCGATCGCCGCTTTCGCGCTGCTGCTGACGCTTATCGTCTACGCAACCGGCAATCTCGGCGCCGCACTGGGTGCTCATCTCGGCAACAACCTGACCGGGTTTCTCTTGATCTCGCATCAGGAAAGCTACAATTCCTTCGCCCTGTTCAATGCCAGGCCGCTCGAGGGACCGGGCTGGGCGACGTCGGATGCGGTTCTCATCGCCTTCATCGGCATCGCCTGCAGCATGCTGACCATCGTGCTGCTTCTACATCCGCGTTCGCCGCTCAAGGTCGCCGCCGAATTTCCATAGTCGAGCCGGGAAATCCGTCTAGGCTGTTGCGGACTGTGAACTATTCTTCACATATGGATTGACACATCAAGCCTGTGAACTATAGTTCACAGATGGTCGAGGTTCGCCAAACCACCGACTTTCGCGACTGGCTCAACAGCCTGAGGGATAAGCGGGCCGCCGAAAAGATCGCGATCCGCATCGCCCGCGTCCAGTCCGGCCTCATCGGAGACGTGAAGTATTTCGATGGCATCGGCGAACTTCGGTTGGACGTTGGCCCTGGATACCGCCTCTATTTCATCAAGCGCGGCAACGAAATCATTATCC
>NZ_RZQY01000438.1:0-5028 GCF_003998575.1 Mesorhizobium sp. M7A.F.Ca.CA.001.10.2.1
AGCGGAAGCTGCTCCGGGTGACGGGGATGCCATGCTGGGTAAAGCCCCTGATGATCTCGTCGCCGCGGTCGAAGCCGACCAGGTCGTGGTCGACAAGATCGGCAGGCTTCAGCGGACGGCCGCGCCTGTCGAGATAGGATTTGGCCGCGCAGGCGCAGAGCTCGATATCGCAGACCCTGCGTGCCATCAGCTCGTTCTGCGCCGGCTTGACCATGCGGATGGCGATGTCGGCATCCCGACGCAGCAGGTTCTCGACCTGGTTGGAGGCGACGATCTCGACCTCGATGCCGGGCTCCTCGATCCCCAGCCGCATCGTCATCTCAGGCAGGACATAGGCCGCCACCACCTCGCTGGCGGCGATGCGCACCGTGCCTTCGATGGCCTCGACCGAACCCAGCGCCAGCAGTGAGAAGGCGCTTGCCTGCTCACTGACCGCCTTGCCGCGTTCGAACAGCGTGCTGCCGGCCTCCGTCAGTTCGTAGCCGTGCCGTCCTCGACGGAACAGTGTGACGCCGAGTGCCCGTTCCAACTCGCCGATGTGACGGCCAAGCGTCGGCTGGCTGGCCGAAAGCTTTCGCGCGGCGGCCGACAGGCTGCCGGATTCCGCCACGGCGACAAAGCTCTTGATCAGGTTCCAGTCGATTTCAGCCATTCATTTATGAATATCAGAACGCCATCTGTAGTCAATTTCCATTCGCGTTCAGAGCGACCATATTCCGGCTGCAGACACCAACACGGACTGCAAACACCACCAGGAGAACTCAGATGAACAAGATCGCTCTCACCACCGCCGCCATCCTCATTTCCGTCAGCGCCGCCTTTGCCGGCAGCGACAAGTTTGGGTCGAACGACGCCAGCCGGCCGGCTGTCACCAGCACCGACAACACGACCACCGCTTCGATCCACAACCCGGATGCGGCCGTCCGGCAGCCGGTCACGCAAGGCAGCAACCGCGACCTCTTCGGCAGCCGCTGATCTCGATCGCGCTTGTCGCTGATCCCGATCGCGCCTTGCGACCGACCACGCAAATCCCAACCCCGGAGTGCTTCCAATGACCAGTATCGCAATTCTCGGTGCCAATGGCCGGCTCGGCCGCGTGGTCGCCAAGGCCTTCATCGACGCGGGCTACGAGGTCCGCGCCGTCACCCGCAACGGCAAGGTGCCGGCCGAACTCAAAGGCGCCACAGCCGTTGCCGGTGACGCGCTCGACCGCGAGGCCCTCATCCGCGTCACGCAAGGTGTCGACATCATCTTCAACGGCCTCAACCCGATCTACACCGAATGGGCCAAGTGCCTGCCGATCGCCGAGAATGTCATGGCCGCTTGCCGTGCCAACAACGCACTGCATCTCTTTCCCGGGACCGTATACAATTACGGGTCGCCGATGCCGGAGGTGATCACGGAAGACACGCCGTTCCGCCCGACGACCGAGAAGGGGCGCATCCGCGTCGCCATGGAGGACCTGTTTCACCGCGAGGCCGAAGCGCGCCGCGTCCGCACCATTATTTTGCGGGCCGGCGATTTCTTCGGCGGCACCGGCAGCGGCTCGTGGTTCGACCTGGTCGTCGCCGCCAAAATCAACAAGGGTGTCTATACGGCGCCCGGCCCGGTCGACCTCGTGCATGAATGGGCCTACCTGCCGGATCTGGCCAGGGCTTTCGTCGGACTGGCGCAGAACCTGGACAAGCTCGGCGCCTATGAAGCCCTCAACTTCCCGGGCCATCCCGTCACCGACCTGGAGATCAAGGCGGCCGCGGAGAAGGCGCTTGGACGCCCGCTCAAGATGACCTCGATGGCGTGGTGGGTGCTGCGCGCCGGCAGCCCGTTCGTGGCGATGTGGCGTGAGATCGTGTCGATGTCCTATCTGCGCTTCGAACCGCACCAACTGGCGTCGGCAAGGCTGGAAGGCATCATCGGCGCGATCCCGCACACGCCGCTGGATCAGGCCGTCACTGAAGCTCTCGGGGATATCGGCATTGCCACCGTGACCGGCGTTGCGAAAGCTGCCTGACCTCCGCGATGGCGGGCGATACTCCTCCGCACATTAACAATCTCCGCAGACTGAGAGGGCGCCTCAGAGCCGTCCCATCAACAGCAGCACCATAAGCACCACCAGCACCACGCCGACAATACCCGAGGGCCCATAGCCCCAGGAGCGCGAATGCGGCCAGGCCGGCACCGCGCCGATGAGGATAAGGACCAGGACGATGATGACTATGGTGGTGATCGGCATGAGAACCCCGCAATTCGACTTTTCGCCTAAGAACAATGCAAAAGGCCGCCCGGTTGTTCCGGGCGGCCTTTGCCGGTCAAATCGGCAATGATCTATTCGGCGGCTTTCGGAAAGGCGATATCCGGCCCGGCTCCGGCATCCCGCCCTGGCGCATCGGTCGATGAAATCTCGACCTTGCCGCGCCGGAACAGACGGCTGATCAAGCCGCGCCGTGCGCCCGGCTTGACCTTGGCGCGGGTGAACACCATCAGCATCGACGGCGTCACCACCAGCGTCAGCACCGTGGCGAAGGACAGGCCGAAGACGATCGCCGAGGACAGCGAAATCCACCATTGCGTCGACGGCGCGTTGATCGTCGTCTCGTGATGGAAGATTTCCAGCCCGAGGCCGAAGGCGATCGGCAGCACGCCGAGAATGGCCGACACAGCCGTCAGCACGACCGGGCGGGCGCGCTCGCGGCAAGTCTGCAGCACCGCCTCGACCTTGTCCCAGCCTTCTTCACGCAGCCGGTCATAGGTGTCGATCAGCACGATGTTGTTGTTCACCACCACGCCGGCCAGAGCGATGACGCCGATGCCCGACATGACGATGCCGAACGTCTCGCCGGTTATCAGCAGCCCGAGGAACACGCCGATCGTCGCCATGACCACGCAGGACAGCACCAGCCAGACGCTGGTGAACTTGTTGAACTGCGCCAGAAGCACCAGGAAGATCAGGAAGATCGCCGCCCCGAAGGCCTTGCTGAGGAAGGCGCTGGCTTCGGCGCTGTCCTCGTTCGAACCGGCCAGCTTCCAGCGGATGCCGCTGCCGAGATCCATGTCGGAGACGGCCTTGGTGACCTGCTCCTGCACAGCCGCGACCTGAGCGCCGGCGGCGACGTTGGCCTGGACGACCACCGTACGCGCGCCGTCGATGCGGTTGAGGATGCCGACCGTCGGCTCCGGCTTGCGCACGACGAAGTTCGAGATCGGCACCGAGCCTTGTGAGGTCTGCACCCTGAGTTCGTCGAGCGTCGACAGCGTGCGCCGGTCTTCGGGCAGCCGCAGCCTTATGTCGACCGCGTCGTCGGCTCCGGCAGGCCGGTATTCCGAGAGTTTCAGCCCGTTGGTCACCAGTTGCACCACCGTCCCGACCGAGGTTGGGCTGATGCCGTACTGCGCCGCCTTGGCACGATCGACCTCGAGCGCCCAGTCGACACCGGGCGGCGGCAGGCCGTCGGAAATATCGATGACGCCGGGCACCTTGCCGATGCGCGCCGCGACCTCACGGGCCTTGTCGTCGAGCCCCTTGGGGTCGACGGCCGAAAGCCTGATCTGGATCGGCTTGCCGGTCGGCGGACCGGCTTCCGGCACGCGCACCTCGACATCGACGCCGGGAATGCCGGCCATGACGCCGCGCAGATCGTCCAGGATGTGGTTCGCCGACTTGCGCTCGCGCCAGTCGATAAATTCGTACTGGATGACGCCGACGACGTCTTCGGGAATATCCTGGCCGCCGCCTTGCGTCTTGCCGACGCGGGTGTAGACCGACTTCACACCCGGCCAGCCGAGCAGCCTGTCTTCCGCGATCTTGGTCGCGGTATCCATTTCGGCCAGCGAAAGATTGCCGCGCGCATGCACGTAGAGCAGGCCATAATCCGGCTCGACATTCGGGAAGAACTCGACGCCGGCGCCGTATTTCGAATAGGCAAAGCCGACGCCGAACAAGAGCGCGACGGTCAGCACCAGCACGGTGATGGGGAAGCGCACCGCCTGCTTGACGATCGCCATGTACCAGCCGTCGCGATTGTCATCCTCATGATGCGGCGGCGCCTTGGCGAAGATCGCACCCAGCGTCGGCGCGAAGACAAGCGCGTAGAGCATCGAGGCCGATAGCGTGACGATCAGCGTGATCGGCATGTACTTCATGAAGTCGCCGATGATGCCCGGCCAGAACAGCAGCGGCGAGAAGGCGGCGATGCGCGTCATCGTCGCGGCGATGACCGGACCGGCCATGCGCTTGGCGGCGAGCGCGAAGGCTTCCTCCTTCGGCATGCCTTCGCTCATCCGTCGTTCGGCGAACTCGGTGACGATGATCGCATCGTCGACCAGCATGCCGACGGCCAGGATCAGGCTGAACAGCACGATCATGTTGATCGTGTAGCCCATCATCGCCAGCAGCAGGATGCCGATCAGGAAGGACGACGGAATCGCAAGCCCGATGAGCAGCGAGGCGCGGCCGGACAGCGCGTAGAGGATGACGATGAACACCAGGATGACGGCGATCATCACATGGTTCTGCAGGTCGCCGAGCAGCTGGTTGACGAAGACCGACTTGTCCTGCGTGTAGGTGACGTTCATGCCCTCGGGCATCGACTTGACAAACTCGTCGGACACCGTTCGCACCTTGGCGATGGTGTCGATCAGGTTGGAGCCGATGCGCTTCTTGACTTCGATGGCGATGGCCGGCTTGCCGTTGAGACGGGTCACCGTCTCGGCATCCTTGAAGGTCGAACGGATCGTCGCGATGTCCTTGGCCTGCACCACGGCATTGGGGCCGGCGACCACCGGCAGTGCGGCGACATCCTCCGGCGTTTCGATCAGCGACGGTACCTTGACGGCGTATTTGCCCTCCGAGCCTTCGATATTGCCGGCGGCGACCAGGCTGTTGGAGTTGCCGACCGCACCGATCAGTTGATCGAGTTGCAGCCCATAGGAAGACAGCTTCATCGGATCGATGACGATCTCGTCGAGGTCGTCATCGATCCGATGAAGCTGTCTTCCTATGGGCTGCAACTCGATCAACTGATCGGTGCC
>NZ_RZQY01000439.1:0-5012 GCF_003998575.1 Mesorhizobium sp. M7A.F.Ca.CA.001.10.2.1
CGATTTCCTATGCCTTGGGTGCATCGGCGACCTTCACCGGCACGCCGGGAGCGCAGGCGCTGTCGATCGACGGCCAGAGCTACACGCTGATCTACGATGTCAACGGCCTGCAGGCGATCAACAGCGGGCTCACCGGGAGCTATGCGCTGGCCAAGAATATCGATGCCAGCACCACGTCCAGCTGGAATAGCGGTCTCGGCTTCATATCACTGGGCACCGACGGCAACAGCAACATCCAGAACGGCGGCAATGGCTTCACCGGCTCGTTCGACGGGCTAGGCCACACCGTCGACAGCCTGTCGGTGACGCAGTCCGCTGCCCAATATGTCGGCCTGTTCGGCTATATCGGCGCGGGCGGCCTGGTTCAGAATGTCGGCGTCACCAATGTGACGGTCCGGGGGTTCAGGACCCTCGGCGGGATCGCTGGGTTCAATGCCGGCACGGTGGCCCAGAGTTATTCGACTGGTCAGCTGTTCACCACACAATACGGGTCCGCCTCAGGTGGTCTGATCGGCGAGAACGACGGCGCGCTCTCCGACAGCTTCTCGACGGTGGTCGTCAATGCTCGCGATACTAACACCGCCGGCGGCGCGGTAGGCTTCAATAATTTCGGCACCATCGATCGCGTCTATGCCATGGGCGCTGTCGATATCGGCAGCGGCGGCGCGGCCGTCGGCGGCCTCGTCGGATCGAATTATGGCTACTCGGGGGTCGGCGAGGGCGGCAGGATAACCGACAGCTATTCGACCGGCGCGGTCAGCGGCGGATGGAATGTCGGCGCGTTCATCGGCAACAACCTTTACGACGGCGTGGTCACGGGCGCGTACGACACTTCGACATCAGGCCCCTACAATACCACATCCATCGCCAAGCCTGCGATCGGCGGCGGCACCACCGGCCCCAATGTCAATGTCGTCGGCCTGTCGACCTCCAGCTTCCAGAATGGCGGCGCCAACGGACTGAGTGCCGCCTTTGGCGGCGGGACTGGCGGCCTCTATCCCTATCTGAAGAGCTTCTACCCCAATGGCGTCCAGGCGATCTCCGGAATTGCCTACAAGGATGCCGGCAACACGCCGCTGATTTCCGGTACCGGCCAGCCCTATTACACAAAGAATCCCGGGCTGGTGTCCGTCGTCTCCGGCGGCGTAAACCTCGGCACAGTCTCGACCGGCGTCAACGGCTACTACTATCTCGCTCTGCCGGCGGGCGCGGTCTCGAACTCGGTGCTCGCTTACACCGTTGCCGAAGCGGACTCGGGCGCCAAGAATAGCGTGACCTTCCGGACCGGCCTGTCCGGCAGCAATGTCTCGAACCTCAACGTCTATGGCGACTGGCGGCTCGACGAGACGGATGGCTCGATCGCTTCGCTATCGACGCTGAGCAGCGCCTATAGCGCGGCTATTGGGTCAACCTCTGTCGGCAGCCTGTCCTTCGCCAATCGCCAGATTGAAACCGCAGCAGCCACCTTCGCCCTCAACCAGGCGCTGTCGGTCGGCACCGGCACGATGGCGCTGTCGTCGAACGGCGTGGTGACGCAGACGAGTGGCCTGACGGCGGCGTCGCTGGTTCTCGGTGGCACGGGTAGCTTCACCCTGACCAACGCCGGCAACCAGATCGGCAACGTCGCCGGCAACGCCGGTTCCGTCGATCTGCGCGATGGCGCAAGCCTGACGATCGCCAGTGCTTCCACCGCCCGCGGGGTTACGGCGACCGGGGTGAACACCACCGGTTCGGTAAGGCTTCAGACGGCGGGCAATCTGACCATCGCGGCAAGTGCGACGATCAGCGGAACGGATCCGGTGCTCTCAGCCGCAGGACAATTCATCAACAGTCGCGGCAGCGATGCCGTCACCGCCACCAGCGGACGCTGGCTGGTCTATACGGCAGCTCCCACCGGCAACAATTTCGGCAATCTCGACAGCGGCAACACCGCCATCTGGAACACGACCGCCGGCGGGGCGGTGAGCGCGACGGGCAACCGCTATGTCTTCGCCTATCAGCCGACACTGACGTTTACGTCCAACAGCGCGACCAAAACCTACGGCGACACCGCCCTGCCGGCAGTGACCTATTCAGTGGCGGGCTATCAGGCGGGCGCGGTCGGCGCCTATCTCGGCGACACCGCCGCCACGACCTTCAGCGGCGGCCCAAGCGTCACGTCCGTCAACCCGCCGGGCAATACACAGGTCGGAGCAGGATCCTATGCAATCACCGTCGGCGCCGGCAATCTCGCGGCGTTGAGCGGCTATGGCTTCGCCTACAGCAGCACCGGCCTGCTCACCATCGGCAAACGCGCGGTAACGGTGACGGTAACGCCGGGCCAGAGCAAGATCTATGGCGATGCGAATCCGTCATCCTATGCGTACACCGTTTCGGATCTCGGCGCCGGCGTGGCTCTGGTCGGCACCCTCAACCGCACGGCCGGGAACAGTGCCGGCACTTACGCCATCAACCAGAACAGCATCACCAACGCTAACAATTCGAACTACGACATCACCTATGTCGGCGGCAGTTTCGCCATCGCCAAGCGCGCGATCACGATCACGGCCGATGCCAAGAGCCGTATCTATGGCAACGCCAATCCGTCGCTGACCTACCAGCTGACATCAGGCAGTTTTGTCAATGGCGACAGCTTGGGCGGTTCGCTGACGACATCGGCGACCACGGCATCCGGTGTCGGCAGCTATGGCGTCACGCAGGGTACGCTCAACAACAACAATTATGCGATCACCTACGCCGGCGCCAATTTGTCGGTGACGCCGCGCGCGATCACGGTGACGGCGAATGCCAAGAGCCGTGCCTATGGCGATGCCAATCCGGCGCTGACCTATCAGCTGACATCAGGCAATTTCGTCAATGGGGACAGCCTGAGCGGTGCATTGGCAACAACAACTACGACGGCATCCAGTGTCGGCAGCTACGGCATCACGCAAGGCACACTCGCCAACGGCAACTATGCGATCACCTATGTCGGCGCCAATCTGTCGGTGGCGAAGCGCGCCATCACGGTGACAGCCGATGCCAAGAGCCGCATCTATGGCGATGCCAACCCAGCGCTGACCTATCAGCTGACCACGGGCAATTTCGTCAATGGCGACAGCCTGAGCGGCGCGCTCGCAACAGCGGCCACGACAGCATCTGGTGTCGGCAGTTACAGCATTACGCAAGGCACACTCGCCAACAGCAACTATGCGATCAGCTATGCCGGCGCCAATCTGGCGGTGACGAAACGGGCGATCACGGTGACGGCCGATGCCAAGAGCCGTGTTTATGGCGATGCCAACCCGGCGTTGACCTATCAGCTGACCGCAGGCAATTTCGTCAATGGCGACAGCCTGAACGGTGCGCTGGCGACCTCGGCAACGACAGCATCCGATGTCGGCAGCTACGGCATCACGCAGGGCACGCTCGCCAACAGCAACTACGCGATCAGCTATGTCGGCGGAAACCTGTCAGTGACGCCGCGCGCGATTACGGTGACGGCCGATGCCAAGAGCCGTGTCTATGGCGATGACAATCCAACGCTGACCTATCAACTGACCTCGGGCGATTTCGCCAATGGCGACAGCCTGAGTGGTGCGTTGGCAAGGACCGCCGCAGCATCATCCGATGTCGGCGGCTACAGCATCACCCAAGGCACGCTTGCCAACGGAAATTACGCCATCAGCTATATCGGCGCGGATCTTTCGGTGACGCAGCGCGCGATCACGGTGACGGCCGATGCGGGCCAGAGCAAGATCTACGGGGACGGAGATCCGCTGTCTTACGGCTACGGAGTATCCGATCTCGGCAGCGGCGCAGCGCTGACCGGCACGCTTGATCGCGCCGAGGGCGAGAATGTCGGGACCTATGCCATTGGCCGCGGCACCCTCACCGATGCGGCCAACGCCAACTACGACATCACCTATGTCGGCGCCGGTTTCAGCATCGGCAAGCGATTCGTGACCGTCACTGCCAGCTCGGGCCAGGGCAAGACCTACGGCAATGCCGATCCGTCGTCCTATGGCTACACCTTCACCGATCTCGGCAGTGGTGCGGCGCTGGTTGGCGCTCTCCACCGCACTCCCGGCGAAGATGTCGGCGCCTATCAGATCGGGCAGGGCACACTCGCCAATGCGGCCAATTCGAACTACGACATCAGCTATGTCGGCGCCGATTTCAGCATCGGCAGGCGTGTCGTGACCGTCACGGCCAATTCGGGCCAGGGCAAGATCTACGGCGATGCCGACCCGTCCTCCTATGGCTACACCAGCACCGATCTCGGCAGTGGTGTGGGATTGGTCGGCGCTCTCGATCGCGTTTTGGGAGAGAACGCCGGAGCTTACGCGATCGGCCAGGGCACGCTTACCGACAGCGCCAATTCGAACTACGAGATCAGCTATGCCGGTGCCGACTTCAGCATCGGCAAGCGGGCGATCACCATAGTGGCGGATGCGCAGAGCCGGCCGCAGGGCATGCCCAATCCGCCACTCACCTATTCGATCGGCGGTCTGGGGTTGGTCAACGGGGATACGTTTCTTGGCGCGCTCTCGACTGGGGCGACACACGCTAGCCCTCCTGGCAACTACGCCATCGAACAGGGAAGCCTGACCCTCTCGGCCAACTATGAACTGACCTATGTCGGTGCCGATCTGGTGGTCTCGCCGCCCAACACCGTGCCGGCACCGGATGCAGCCAGCACGGTCGCGTACAACGCCGATGCTCATGCTGCTGGCGGGCCGGCTCCGGTTTTCTTCACCGGACAGCCGGTGGCTGGCGATGCGCAAACGCTGGTTGAAGACCCGCGGCTTGATGGCCCCGCCTTCTGCCAGGGCGTGGCGGACGCAGCTTCCGTCTGCAGCGTTGCCTCGATCCGGTAGGAAGACATGACCGCGCAGCGCCAAACCCTCTCACGGCGGCACCTTAACCGCACCGGCGCGCCGTTGATGGCGCTGCTTTTGACGTCGACGGCACTTGTCGGTTTCACGTCGGCGCGAGCACAGGAACTGCCGACAGGCGGCAGCGTCGCGTCC
>NZ_RZQY01000043.1:0-18406 GCF_003998575.1 Mesorhizobium sp. M7A.F.Ca.CA.001.10.2.1
GGCTGCCCCAGCGATGCTGGCCGGAATAGCGCTGGACGAAATCCGGCGGCAGCACGTTGGAGGAGCCGACGAAATCGGCGACGAAGCGCGTCTTCGGTCGCTGGTAGATATCTTCCGGCGTGCCGACCTGCATGATTTTGCCATCGTTGAAGACGGCGACGCGGTCGGCCATCGACAGCGCTTCGCCCTGGTCGTGGGTGACGAAGACAAAGGTGATGCCGAGCGCCTTCTGCAGCGACTTCAACTCCTCCTGCATGTTCTCGCGCAATTTGAGGTCGAGCGCGCCGAGCGGCTCGTCGAGCAACAGCACCTTTGGCTGGTTGACCAGCGCACGGGCGAGTGCCACGCGCTGGCGCTGGCCGCCGGAAAGCTGGCCGGGGCGGCGGGCGCCATAGCCGGGCAGCCGCACCAGTGACAGCGCTTCTTCCGCCGCCTTGTGCCGCTGAGCCTTGCCGACACCCTTGACCATCAGCCCGTAGGCGACGTTGTCGAGCACGTTCAGATGCGGGAACAGCGCATAGTCCTGGAACACGGTGTTGACGTTGCGGCGATAGGGCGGAACGCCCTCGGCGCGTTCGCCGAAGATCGAGATCGAGCCCGATGTCGGCTGCTCGAAGCCGGCGATGAGGCGCAGGCAGGTGGTCTTGCCGGAACCTGACGGGCCGAGCATGGCGAAGAATTCGCCCGGCACGATGTCGAGATCGACCGCGTCGACGGCGCGCACGCTGCCGAAATGGCGCGAGGCTTTCTGGAAGGAGACGGCGGAGGTCATGGGCTGTCCTGATCTGTCAGGCAAATCAATTCGGGCTGCGGTGCAGCGTTCTTCTAGCGGGCGTTTGCGCTGCCCCTCATCCGCCTGCCGGCACCTTCTCCCCGTACAGTGACGGGGAGAAGGGAAGCACTCCAAGGCCGGTGACCCCCCTCTCCCCGCTTCTTCACGGGGAGAGGGCAAGGTGAGGGGCGGCGCTGCACTCTCAGGCGAAGCGCGGAATCACCTTCCGCCGATGACGCCGATATAGTCCGACACCCAGCGGTAGTACGGCACGCATTGGTCGTTCTGGGTGGCGCATTTCGACACCGGGGTCTTCCAGAACTTGATCTTGTCGAAGTTCTCGTAGCCGTTGGTCTTGCAGCCCTCGTCGGTCAAAAGCTCATTGCCCTTGCAGGCGGCGGGCACCACGGGCAGCGAACCGAACCAGGCCGAGACGTCGCCCTGCACCTTGGGCGACAGCGAATGTTCCATCCACATATAGGCGCAGTTGGGGTTGGCCGAATCGGCTTCCATCATCGTGGTGTCGGCCCAACCGGTCGCACCCTCCTCCGGAATGGTGGACGCTATCGGCTTCTTGGCGGCGACCAGCGTGTTGACCTGGAAAGGCCACGAGCCGGAAGCGACGACGCCCTCGTTCTGGAAATCGTCGACCTGAATGGCGGCGTCATGCCAGTAGCGGCCGACCAGCGTGCGCTGGACGCGCAGCAGGTCGAGTGCCGCCTTGTACTGGTCCTCGTTCAATTCGTAGGGATCCTTGATGCCGAGTTCCGGCTTGTGGAACATCAGATAGTTGGCGGCGTCCGCGACGTGGATCGGCCCGTCATAGGCCTGGACGCGGCCCTTGTTGGACTTGCCGTCCGGCAGCTTCATTTCCTCGAAGACGACATTCCAGCTCTTGGGAGCTTCCTTGAACACGTCGGTGTTGTACATCAGGACGTTCGGACCCCACTGGTAGGGAACGCCGTAATGGGCGCCGCCAACGGTGAACCACGGCGCGTCCTTGAGGCGCTCGTCGACCGTTTTCCAGCTCGGGATGAGATCGGTGTTGATCGGCTGCACGCGCTTGCCGGCAACGAGGCGCAGCGAAGCATCGCCCGAAGCCGTGACGAGGTCGAAACCGCCCTCATTCATCAGCGAGACCATCTCGTCGGAGGTGTTGGCGGTCTTGACGTTGACCTTGCAGCCGGTCTCCTTCTCGAAGGAGGTCACCCAGTCATAGCCCTTGTCGGTTTCGCCGCGCTCGATGTAGCCCGGCCAGGCAACGATATTGACCTGGCCCTCGCCCTTGCCAAGTTCCTTGACCTGGGCGACGGCTTGACCGGAGAAGGTCAGCGCGACCGTCAGAGCAGTGCACGACTTCAGGAATGAATTCATTGTCGATCTCCCATTTAGGCGCCTGGCCCCGAAGGCCGGTTTCGGTCTTCGCTAGGGGTCACGCGCGGACTGAAAACTGTCAGTTCGTCCGTTGGGCTTGATGCCGCTCTGATGGCGGCTTTGGTCCCTGAACCGGAAAGTGCTTTGAAAATTCCGGTTTCGCAAATTCATTTATCAGAAGGGCGATATCGGTTTTTCCGATAGGTTGGCAGCCGATCTCTCAGGGACGCTGGCGAACCGTCCGTTGCGACTGGGCAAGACCGATGAAATCGCGCGCGGCCTGCGGCAGACCGGAGCCGCGCCGCCAGACCATGCCGACCTGGACCACCGGCAAGGAGCCGGAAATATCGCGCGATTCGATGCGGTCGCCTTCCAGCGACCAGGGCCGGTAGACGAGGTCGGGCAGCAGCGCCACACCGGCGCCGGTGGCGACCAGACTGCGCACGGCTTCCACGGAACGGGTGCGGAAGGCGACATGCGGCTTGGCGCCGATTGCCGTCAGCAGCTTGCCGGTATTCTCCTCGATCTCGTCGACGGTCAGCATGATCAGCGTTTCGGAGGCAATGTCGCCAATGCTGATAATGTCGGCGCCGACGAGCGGATGACCGAGCGGCAGCCACAGCCGATAGGCCGAGACTTCGAGGATTTCCGACTGCAACGCGGTGCGGTCGCGCAAATTGGAGGTGACCATGACGGCAATGTCGAGCTTGCCGCCAATCAGGAGGTGTTCGAGATAATCGCCATTGTCCTCGATGGCAGAGACCTCGACGCCGGGATAGGCGCGACGGTAGCGGGCGAGCAGATCCGACAGCACATAACCGGCAACCAGCGAGGTGACGCCGAGCTGCAGCCGGCCGGCCGCCACCGCCTGCTCGCCGGAGAAAGAGCGGCGCGCGTCGGAAACGTCCGCGAGGATTTTCGTCGCGTGGCGCAGGAACTGGTGGCCCTTGTGGGTGATGTTGAGGCCACGCGGATGGCGTTCGAACAGTTCGACGCCGAGATCGCTTTCGAGCTCCTTGATCGCTTCGGTGACCGACGACTGCGAGATTGACAGGTTCTGCGCGGCGCCCGAAACCGTGCCTTGCTCGGCGACGGCGATGAAGAACTGCAACTGGCGGATGGTGAAAGCCATGGCCGGACTAAACACGGCGGACGCGATGCTGGGAAGTGGCAACCGGCGAACACTTGACGGCTTCGCCAATCGTAACTAACTAAGTTACATGAAACGCAACAGCCGACTGTCCTCGACCTTGCACATTCTCGTCCACATGGCCGAGAAGCCCGAACAGGCGCTGACCTCCGAGCAGCTTGCCACCTTCATCCACACCAATCCGGTTGTGGTCCGCCGCACCATCGCAGGCTTGCGCGATGCCGGCATCGTCACCTCGTCGCGCGGGCACGGTGGCGGCTGGCTGCTCGGGCGGGCGCCCGAGAAAATATCCCTGGCCGAGATCAGCGTCGCCCTTGGCGAGACGCTGCTGCCGTTCAGCACAGAGCCGGAAAGCCCCGGCTGCCTCGTCGAGCAGGCGGTGATCGCCGTCCTCGACGATTTTCGCATCGCCGCCGAAAGGCTGCTGGCGGAGAAGCTGAGCCGCATCACGCTGGCCGACCTGACCGCCGATTTCCGCCGCCGTTTTGATCTCATTGGAGTCTCCAGCCATGCAGTATGATCTTGCCGTCATCGGCGGCAGCTTTGCCGGCCTGTCCGCCGCCATCCAGGTGGCGCGGGCAGGACGCAAAGTGCTGGTGATCGACGCCGGCCAGCCGCGCAACCGCTTTGCCGAGCATTCGCACGGCTTCCTCGGACATGACGGGCGCGCGCCTGGCGCAATCCTGGCTGACGCAAGGCGGCAGCTGCTGGCCTACCCGACAGCCAGGGTTGTCGACGGGCGCGCCGACAAGGCCGTTGCCGCCGGCAGCAGCGATTTCGAAATCACCACCGATGGCGACGAGACATTCGGTGCCGCACGATTGGTGCTGGCCACCGGGGTGCGCGATATCCTGCCGGAGGTTGCCGGGCTTGCCGAGCTCTGGGGCAGGAGCGTGCTGCACTGCCCCTATTGCCACGGCTACGAGGTTTCCGGCGGGCCGCTCGGCGTGCTCGCAACCGGCCCGATGTCCCTGCATCAGGCACAGCTGATCGCCGATTGGGGTGATGTCACACTGTTCGGCAATGGTCTGTTCGAACCCGACACAGATCAGATGCGCGCGTTGGAGAGCCGAAAGGTGCGGTTTGAGCCCACCAGCGTTGCCGAGCTAAGGGAAGACGGCTCCGGCGGGTTGATCGTCCACCTCGACGATAGCCGAAAGGCCGGCGTCAGGGCGATGTTCACCGCGCCGCGCAACATCATGGCCAGCCCGCTGGCCGAACAGCTCGGCTGCGGCTTCACCGAAGGCCTCCTCGGCCCGGTGATATCAGTCGATGACAGGCAGCAGACGACCGTGCCCGGCGTCTACGCCGCCGGCGACGCGGCACGTTCGATGCACAATATTGCCTTTGCGGTATCGGGTGGCACCTTTGCGGGCGTCTGCGCCCACCAGTCGCTTGTGTTCGGCTAGAACCCGGCTTCCTCGCCGGCGATGCTGAGCCGCGCGCCGGCCTGGGCCAGGGCGGCAGCCAGGTCGTGCGGCGGCGAGCGGTCGGTGGCGAGTTCGGAAAAGCTGTCGAAGCCGCAGACCTGGACCAGACCAAGACGGCCGAATTTCGAGTGATCGGTGATGACGAGGGACCGCTGGCCGCGCGACAGCACCATGCGGGCGAACTCGGCCTCATCCAGATCAAAATCCATGACGCCCATCACCGCGTCGACGCCGCCGGTGGAAATGATGGCGTGGCTGACCGAAAAACGACTGACAAAATCAATCGCCGAGGCACCGAAAGCAGCGCCGGAATCGCTGCGCAGCTCGCCGCCCGCCATATAGACCTTGTTGCCGTTGATGGTGGCCAGGGTGCGGGCAATATCCGAGGAATTGGTGACGACCGTCAGGCGCCGGTGGCCGAGCAGTTCACGCGCAAGGAACGAGGTCGTCGTGCCGGTGTCGAGCATGATCGATTCGCCGTCGCGTATGGTGGCGGCGACCATGCGGGCAATGACGCGCTTGGCGTCGGCGTTCTCACGCATACGCCGCTCGAACGGCGCTTCGCCGATCATCGACGGCAGGCCGATGGCGCCATGCATCTTGAGGACAGAGCCATCACCAGTCAGTGGCTTGACGTCGCGGCGCACCGTCTCGAGCGACACGCCCAGCCGGTCGGCCAGACTGGCGATGGTGACGGTGCCCTCTTCCTGCAGGAGCCGCAGGATCTCGCCGTGTCGTTTGGACTGGGCCATCTGGTTTCCCGAACTGATGCTCCTGACCGATTTTAAGGTAATTCAAGTGCTTTTAAAGGAACTACCTTACGCTTTCGGGCAAAATACCCAAAAAAAGTCACACCTTTTTATTGACAAGCGGGCAGCCCTGGCGTGAAATCGAAGACATCAACAGGCTTCAGATCTGCGACTGGGGGCAGTGCCGCAACTCAGCGATCAGGCCGTTTGGAAACGTGCCTGTTCAAGGAATTTTCAGATCCGCGGGGGCGGATGCCGGGCTCAAAAACCTGGCCAAGGGGCTCGTCGGTGCGGTGCGGGATACCGATCCTGGCGTCCCGCACCGACGAGATCATTTACGTTTCTCCCGCCATCGTTGCGCTGTTCACGGCGCCTTGTCGAAGCCCAGCAAACCAGGGATGTTCCGTGACCGCCGAAGATCGCATCCGCGCCCTGCCCTGCTGGACCGGTAGCATCGAGATCGCACCGCTGCCCGGCGGCCTGAGCAACGCGAATTATGTGGTCACGGACGCGGCCGGACGACATGTCGTGCGCTTCGGCAAGGACTATCCGTTCCACCATGTCTTTCGCGAGCGCGAGGTTATGACCGCGCGGGCGGCGCATGCCGCCGGTTTCGCGCCAGCCGTCCGCCATGCCGAACCAGGCATACTGGTGACGGAATTTCTCGGTGCGAAAACCTATCTGGCGGAAGACGTGCGCGCCAATCTCGGCCGGGTCGCGGCCCTGATGCGCGCCTTCCACCGGGAGATGCCCAATCACGTCTCGGGCGCCGGCTTCATGTTCTGGGTGTTCCATGTCATTCGCGACTATGCGCGCACGCTTGAAGAAGGCGGCAGCCGCAAGCGCAGCGACTTGCCGCGCCTTTTGACACTGGCCGACGAACTGGAGCGCGCGCAGAAACTGCTGCCGATCGTCTTTGGCCACAATGACCTGTTGCCGGCCAATATTCTCGACGACGGCAACAGACTATGGCTGATCGACTTCGAATATGCCGGCTTCAACACGGCGATGTTCGACCTCGCAGGCGCCGCCTCCAATGCCGGCATGAGCGACGAGGAATCCTTTGCCTTCCTGACCGCCTACTTCATGAAGGAACCGGACGAGGCGATCCGCCGTTCGCACGCGGCCATGCAATGCGCCTCGCTGCTGCGCGAGGCGATGTGGAGCATGGTCTCCGAGCTCTATCTCGACGCACCGGGCATCGACTACGTCGCCTACACCGAGGAAAACCTCGCCCGGCTCGACGCGGCACTGGAAAACTACCGGACAAAATACGGGATACAGAAATCATGACATTGCCGAGCCAGGCCGCCATCGTCGTCATCGGCGGCGGCATCATCGGCTGTTCGACGGCCTATCATCTGGCGCGCGACCACAAGGCTGACGTGGTGCTGCTGGAGCAGGGCAAGCTGACCTCGGGTTCGACCTGGCATGCCGCCGGCCTTGTCGGGCAATTGCGCTCGTCGGCGTCTATCACCCGCGTGCTGAAATACTCCGTCGACCTCTACAAGGGACTGGAGGCCGAGACCGGTCTCGCCACCGGCTGGAAGATGACCGGTTGCCTCAGGCTCGCCACCAACGCCGACCGCTGGACCGAGTACAAAAGGCTGGCGACGACAGCAAAAAGCTTCGGCATGGACATGCAATTGCTGTCGCCGGACGAGGTGAAAAGGATGTGGCCGCTGCTGGAGACCGGCGATCTCGTCGGCGCCTCCTGGCTGCCGACTGACGGCCAGGCGAGCCCCTCCGACATCACGCAGTCGCTGGCCAAGGGCGCGCGCATGCATGGCGCCAAACTGTTCGAGGATGTTCGCGTCACCGGCTTCGAGATGAAGGACGGCCGCATCGCGGCGGTGAAGACCAGCAGGGGCGACATCGCCTGCGACAAGGTGGTCAACTGCGCCGGCCAATGGGCGCGGCAAGTGGGGGCCATGGCCGGCATCAACGTGCCGCTTCAGCCGGTGAAGCACCAGTACATCATCACCGAGAAGATCGACGGGCTGGCGACCGACGCGCCGACCATCCGCGACCCTGACCGACGCACCTATTTCAAGGAGGAAGTCGGCGGGCTGGTGATGGGCGGCTATGAGCCTAACCCGCAGGCCTGGGCGACTGGTCTCCCCGGCGACGACGTTCCCAATGATTGGGAATTCAGGCTGTTCGACGACGACTACGACCATTTCGAGCAGCACATGAGCCAAGCGATCGCGCGTGTGCCGGCGCTGGAAACCGTCGGCGTCAAGCAGATGATCAACGGGCCGGAGAGTTTTACGCCGGACGGCAATTTCATTCTCGGCACAGCGCCCGAATGCGCCAACATGTTCGTCGGCGCCGGCTTCAACGCCTTCGGCATCGCCTCGGGCGGCGGCGCCGGCTGGGTGCTGGCGCAGTGGGTGGTCGATGGCGAAGCACCGCTCGACCTGTGGGTGGTCGACATCAGGCGCTTTTCCAACCTGCACCGCGACCGGCAGTGGGTCTGCGACCGCACGCTGGAGGCCTATGGCAAACACTATACGATCGGCTTTCCGCATGAAGAGTATGCCAGCGGGAGGCCGCGCATCGTCTCGCCGCTGTACGAGCGGCTGAAACAGCAGCGCGCCGTATTCGGCTCGAAGCTCGGATGGGAGCGGCCGAACTGGTTCGCACCGCTAGGCGTCGAGCCGCAGGACATCTATTCGATGGGCCGGCAGAACTGGTTCGCGGCGGTCGGCGACGAACACCGGCATGTGCGGGATAAGGTCGGCATCTTCGATCAATCGTCTTTCGCCAAATACGAGCTGACCGGGCCAGATGCGTTGAAGGCGCTGGACTGGATCTGCGCCAACGACGTCAGCAAGCCGGTCGGCCGGCTGACCTATACGCAGCTTCTCAACACGCGCGGCGGCATCGAGGCCGATCTGACGGTGGCGCGGCTGGCCGAAGAGAAGTTCTATATCGTCACCGGCACCGGTTTCCGCACGCATGATTCCTCATGGATCAGCGATCATATCGGCGAAGGGCTCGACGCCAGGCTTGTCGACGTCACCGAGGATTTCGGCACGCTGTCGCTGATGGGTCCTCGGGCGCGCGACGTGCTCTCGGTGGCGACCGGAGCCGACGTGTCGAATGCCGGCTTCCCGTTCGGCCATGTGCGCGAGATTGCCATCGCCGGCCACACGGTTCGGGCACTGCGCGTCACCTATGTCGGCGAACTCGGCTGGGAACTGCATGTGCCGATCGCGGCCACCGGCGAAGTCTTCGACGCACTGATGGCGGCAGGCGAGAAGCATGACATCCGACCGGTCGGCTATCGGGCGCTGGAATCGCTAAGGCTGGAAAAAGGCTATCGCGCCTGGGGATCCGACATCACCCCCAACGACACGCCACAGGAAGCCGGGCTCGGTTGGGCGGTCAAGCTGCGCAAGAACACCGATTTCGTTGGACGGCGCGCGCTGGAAAAGACCAGCGGCGCGGCACTGAAGAAACGCTTTGCCGGCTTCACGGTCGAAGACCCCGAGATCGTGCTGCTCGGCCGCGAAACCATCCTGCGCAATGGCGAGCCGGTCGGTTATCTCAGCAGCGGCGGTTACGGCTACACGCTGGGCAGGAACATCGGCTACGGCTATGTGCGCAACGTCGACGGGGTGAGCGACGACTTTCTCGTCTCCGGCGGCTATGAACTGGTGGTTGCGATGGAGAGGACACCGGCCAATATCCACCTCGAGCCGATGTATGATCCGGCAGGCGCCAGGGCCAAAGCGTAGGTCAAATAACGCGCAAAGCGAGGCCGCGGCTTGGCACGGTGTCGGCTTCGCCCGGCATGGAGACGTAAGGACGCGTTTCCTCAACGCGGGTGACGAGGCCTTGCGCCTCGATCTCGCCGACACGCGTGGCAAAGCCGGCATCCCACAGCGTGTTCTTGACCGTCAGCACGATCACGCCGCCCGGGCGGCAGATGCGGATTAGCTCGTCCAGCCCCGCGACGCCGACATGGCCCGAGGTGAAGACGCCGGCCGAGATGATCCCGGCATAGGCATCATCGGCAAAGGGCAGATGACCGCCGAGCGCAAGGCAGTGGAGCGCGGAATAGACGCCCTTGCGGGCCGCCTGATCCAGCATGCCTTGTGAAATATCGAGTGCCTCGACTTGCGGGTAACCAGCAATATCAAGCCATTCGCCGATGAGCCCGGTGCCGGCCCCGGCATCGAGCAGCGGTGCTGAACCGCGCGGCAGATGGCGGGCCAGCAACGCAAGGCAGATCGTTGGATGGCGATAGCCGGCGGCCGACATGTCGGCGTCATAGGTTTCCGACCAGCGGTCATAGAGTGCGGCCACCTCTTCGGGCCGCTTTGCCGCGTAGGCCGCGCCGAGCGCGCCCTGATGTTTGCTGTCCGCCACTTTTATCCAGTCCGCCAATTTTTGATCTCGCAGTGATGATAGCCAAAGCGCGAAAATTGTGGAACCGTCGCTGCGACAAATAACAGCGTGGGGGCGCAGGCATGGTGACAGACGAGGCGCGTGCCGCACTGGACGCCATTCCCATGCTGGCCGGCTACAGCGGGCCGCTGGAACGGCTGGGCGGCCTCACCAATCTCGTCTTCAAGGCCGGCGACTTCTGCCTGCGCATTCCCGGCAAGGGCACCGAGGAATACATCAACCGGGCCAACGAAGCGGTGGCCGCGCGCGAAGCTGCAAAGGCAGGGGTCAGTCCCGAGGTGCTGCATGTCGACCCCGGTACCGGGGTGATGGTGACACGCTACATCGCCGGCGCCGAAACGATGTCGCCGGAGAAATTCCGGACACGTCCGGGCAGTCCGGCACGCGCCGGCGAAGCCTTTCGCAAGCTGCACGATTCAGGCGCGGTGTTTCCCTTCCGCTTCGAATTGTTCGCGATGATCGACGATTACCTCAAGGTGCTGTCCACCAAGGAGGTCGCCCTGCCCGCCGGTTATCATGACGTGGTGCGAGACGCCGAGAGCGTCCGCTCGGCGCTGGCCGCCCATCCGCTGCCGATCGTCGCCTGCCACTGCGATCCGCTGTGCGAGAACTTTCTCGATACTGGCGAGCGGATGTGGATCGTCGACTGGGAATATTCGGGCATGAACGATCCGCTCTGGGACCTTGGCGACCTCAGCGTGGAGGGCAAGTTCGACGCCGCCCAGGACGAAGAGATGATACGCGCTTATTTCGGCGGCGAGGCGAGGCCGGCGGAGCGCGGCCGCATCGTCATCTACAAGGCAATGTGCGACCTGTTGTGGACCTTGTGGGGGCTGATCCAGCTCGCCAACAACAACCCGGTCGATGATTTTCGCGCTTATGCGGATGGCCGTTTCGCTCGCTGCAAGGCGTTGATGGAGACGCCGGAGTTTTCGCGGCATCTGGCAGCAATACACCGGGACTGAGCCTGGACTAACTCACGCCCTTCGGCACGTTTTCGGGCGGCACAGTGATCTCGACCACTTTCTGGCGATGGAAGATGAACAGGCCGGCGAGAACAACGATGGCCGAGCCGATCAGGATGCGCGGACCGGGAACGTCGCCGAAGAACACCAGGCCGAACACCACCGCCCACAGCAGCAGTGTGTAGTGCAGCGGCGCCAATGTCGAAGCCGGCGCCAGCTTGAGCGCCCTGGTGATCATCAGGTGGGCGCCGCAGGAGACGATACCGAGCAGCAGCATGGCGCCGAGATCGAGTGCCGACGGCGTCTGCCAGGCGCCGATGGTCAGCACACCGCCGACCAGCAGCGTGCCGATGGTTTGCCATGTCACCAGATTGGTGTCGCTGGTGCCACGCAGGCGGCGGTTGAGGATGATGGCGAAGGCGAAGGAGATGCTGCCTACCAGCGCAAAACCCGATGACAGCGAGAACGCCGCCGAGGACGGTTTCAGCATGATCAAAACGCCGCAGAAGCCGAGCAGGATCGCCATCCAGCGGCGCCAGCCGACCTTTTCGCCAAGCAGGAGGTGCGAGAGTGCCGCAACGTAGATCGGCCCGGCCATGTAGAAACTCATCACATCGGCAAGCGGCAGATAGACCACGGCGGCATAGAATAGCGCGGTGTCGAGCGTGGTCATCACCACCCGCAGCAGCTGCAGCTCCAGGCGTTCCATGCGAAACAGCTTGGCCGGGCCCTGATTGGCGATCATCGGGCCGAGCACGAAGAAGGCGCCGATAGAGCGGATCAGCACCACCTGGCCGACGGAGAAGCTGGCGACCAGCCACTTGCCCATGGCGTCGTTCAGCGCAAACAGGAAGTCGCCGGCCAGCATCAGCAGAATGCCGGCCAGAAGCACATTCCTGATCGTCGAATTCTGCGCCACGGGCTGCGTCATGCCGATCCCGATTCCTCCCTAGTTAGCCGCGTCGTAGACGGAAGCGGCGGCTTTGACGAGGAGAAAACCGGAAATCGGCAAGGCCAGCCTCGGGAATCGGCTGGGTCTGCGCGATTCAGTTCCCTTTTGGCTGCGGCCTGAGAATAATGGGCCGATAGATCACCGGCCTGTCCCAGGGGTCGAAAGCCGGGGTGCGTCTGAGCTCCGCACGCCGCTCCAGATCGATGCGCTGCAGACACTCGGCAAAGGCGTCATTCTTCTTGACGAAGCCGTAGGACCGGCATTTCGCTTCGTCGGCGGCGCGGCGGTCCTCTGCCGTCACCGTCGTGCAGCCGGTGCAAAGCACCGTCAACGCCACCGCCATCACAGTCTTGCGCCACATGGAATCCTCCTCGAATAAAAGTGGAGTCTTTATGTAGACTTATTTCCGGACGGGCGAAGCTCAGACCCTTGATGCAGATGCGGTGTCCTATTGGTCCTGATGCGAATGGTGCCGTCGGTTCACAAGTACCGGCCTTCCGTCGATGGACAGCCTGGTTTCCTGCTTCGTCCGCTCCGCCACCACCTTGCCCCTGGCGATGACGCACAGGCGTTCGGCGCGCAGGCGCAGGGCCTCCACCGGATTGCCGGCATCGAGGACGACCAGGCTGGCGCGCTTGCCGACCGCCAGGCCGAGATGATCGAGGCCCATGATCGCGGCATTGACGTTGGTGACCATGTCGAAGCAGCGCGCCATCTCCGCCGGGCTCGACATCTGAGCGACGTGCAGGCCCATGAAGGCGACATCGAGCATGTCGGCGGTGCCTAGCGAATACCAGGGATCGAGCACGCAATCCTGGCCCCAGCCGACGCGAATGCCGAGCGCCAGCATTTCCTTGACCCGAGTCAGGCCCCGGCGCTTCGGGAAGGTGTCGTGGCGGCCCTGCAGCATGATGTTGATCAGCGGATTGGGAATGACCGAGACGTCGGCCTCGGCGATCAGCGGCAGCAGCTTCGAGACATAGTAATTGTCCATCGAATGCATCGAGGTGAGGTGCGAACCGGCGACCTTGCCCTGCAGACCAAGGCGCTGCGTCTCATACGCAAGCTGTTCGATGTGACGCGACAGCGGATCATCGGTCTCGTCGCAATGCAGGTCGACCATCAGGCCGCGCCTGGCCGCGATCTCGCACAGCTCCGTTACCGAGCGCGTGCCGTCGGCCATGGTGCGCTCGAAATGCGGGATGCCGCCGACAATGTCGACGCCCATGTCGAGCGCGCGAATGGTGTTTTCACGCGCCGATGGAGCGCGATAAAACCCGTCCTGCGGGAAAGCGACCAGTTGCAGGTCGATATAGGGAGCGACCGTCTTCTTGACCTCGAGCAGCGCCTCGACCGCCAGCAGCCTGTCATCGCAGACATCGACATGGGTGCGGATTGCGAGTAGGCCCATCGACACCGCCCAGTCGCAATAGGCCAATGCGCGATCACGCACCGCCTCATGCGTCAAAAGCGGCTTCAACTCGCCCCATAGCGAAATGCCTTCGAGCAGTGTACCCGACGCATTGATGCGCGGAATGCCGTAGGAGAGCGTCGCGTCCATGTGGAAATGCGGATCGACGAAGGGCGGCGAGACCAGGTTGCCGCGGGCGTCGACCTCGGTCCGCGCAGGACCCTGCAGGGTGGGCTCGATCGCCGTGATCGTCTCACCGTTGATGCCGATGTCGGCAACCCTGCCATCAGGCAGTGTGCCGCCGCGAACGATAAGGTCGAAAGCCATCTGTCGTCATCCCGTCAAAAGAATCATCTGATAGTGCCGAGGCTGAAAATCGCATCCCGTCGATGCCGCTTGCAACAGCGGTTTGTCCGCGGCGGCCGCGGATGGTTCCATCCGGCCGCAACTCCCTCTATAAGCCGCCTTCGTTGTCCCGGTTTCAAGGATCCGCCGTTTGTTTCGTTTCTTCCGCTCGACGGAAAACCAGCGCCTCGTTGCGAGGTTGATCCGGGAATCCTTTTATCAGCACAGGTTTGGCTACGGCGCCGCGATCTTGTCGATGCTTGTGGTGGCCGCCACGACCGGCGCCAGCGCCTGGATTCTCAAAGAGATCACCGACGAATTCGTGGTCTTCAAGCGGATTGACCGCGTCAACCTGATTGCGGCGGGGGTCGCCACGATCTTCATTCTCAAGGGTCTCGCCAACTTCATCCAGGCTTATTTCATGAGCCGGGTCGGCAACGCCATCATCGCCGATCGCCAGCGCAAGATCTACGACCGCATCCTGGCGCAAGGCATCGAATTCTACCATTCGACCTCGTCGTCCGACCTGATCACACGCATGACCAACAATGCGCAGGCGGCGCGCAACGTGCTCGACCTCGTTGTCACGTCCTATGTGCGCGACCTGTTGTCGCTGGTTGTCCTGGTAGGAGTCATGGTCTGGCAGCAGCCAGCCTTGTCCATAATCTGCTTCGTCATCGGCCCCTTGGCTATCTACGGGGTCAACCGCATCCTCAAACGTGTTCGCAAGTTCGCCGCGATGGAGTTTCGCTCGGTCGGCCAGATCGTGCAGGTGATGCAGGAAACGGCAATCGGCGTGCGCGTCGTCAAATCCTTCAACCTCGAAGGCGCAATGCGCAACCGCATGTACAAGGCTGTGTCGGACGTCGAGAACCGGGCCAACAACATCGCGACGCTGGAGGCTGCGACAAGCCCGGTGATGGAGACGCTGGCCGGGCTGGCTATTGCCGGGGCCATCTTCGTCAGCGGCTTCCTGGTCTTGCAGGGCGGCCAGATGCCGGGAAACATCATGGCCTTCATCGGAGCGCTCCTGTTTGCCTATGAGCCGGCAAAGCGCCTTGCGCGCGTGCGCATATCGCTGGAAAGCGGTATTGTCGGCGTGCGCATGATGTTCGAGCTCGCCGACCAGCCGCTGACTCTGGTCGAGAAGCCCGACGCGAAGCCGCTTCTGGCCGGACCGGGCGAGATCCAGTTTGACGCCGTCGACTTCGCTTATCAGAATGGGCCGCCGGTGCTGGACAGGTTCGATCTGACGCTTGCGCCCGGCAAGATGACGGCGCTGGTCGGGCCTTCCGGCGGCGGCAAGTCGACCGTTCTGAACTTGATCATGCGCATGTACGACCCGAAGAGCGGCAGGGTGCTGCTCGACGGCCAGGATATTTCCCATGCGACGCTCGCATCGCTGCGGGAAAAGATCGCCTATGTCAGCCAGGATACATTCCTGTTTGCCGGCACCATCATGCACAACATCCGGCTTGGGCGCGAGGGTGCGACCGACGAAGAGGTGATCGCCGCCGCCAAGGCGGCCAACGCCCATGACTTCATCAGCGCACAGGCGAAAGGCTACGAGACGGATGTGGGTGAGAATGGCGGCCTGCTATCGGGCGGCCAACGCCAACGGATCTCGATCGCACGCGCCATGCTGCGCAATGCCGAGATCCTGCTGCTGGACGAAGCGACCAGCGCGCTTGATGCCGAATCGGAAGCGCTGTTCCGCGACGCGCTGCAGCAATTGACGGAAGGCCGCACGACGATCGTCATCGCGCACCGTCTATCGACGGTGCACCAGGCAGACACGATCGTGGTGCTCGAAGCCGGCAAGGTGGTGGAAAGCGGCCCGCACAAGACCTTGCTCAAGCAGGGTGGGCTCTACCAGAAGCTTTATGAGTATCAGTTGATGCCGTAGCACACTCTTCCCTTCTCCCCTTGTGGGAGAAGGTGGATCGGCGCGCAGCGCCGAGACGGATGAGGGGTGTTCCAGCGGAATGAGGCGTTGGTGTTTTCTGGAACACCCCTCATCCGACCTCGCTTCGCGAGGCCACCTTCTCCCACAAGGGGAGAAGGAAGAACTGCTCTATTCCGGCACAAACCTCACCGCGCCCTTGGCCGCGCTGGTCGTCATGGCGGCATAGGCGCGCAAGGCGGTCGTCACCTTGCGCTTGCGCTTTTCCTCGGGCTTCCAGGCCAGGGCGCCCCTGGCCTCCATCGCCGCCCGGCGGGCAGCGAGTTCCGCCTCATCGACAGCCAGGCGGATGCTGCGGTTCGGGATGTCGATCTCGATCGTATCGCCCTCCTGCACCAGCCCGATCAGCCCGCCTTCGGCGGCTTCCGGCGACGCATGGCCGATCGACAGGCCCGACGTGCCTCCGGAGAAGCGGCCGTCGGTGACCAGAGCGCAGGCCTTGCCGAGCCCTTTCGACTTCAGATAGCTGGTCGGATAGAGCATTTCCTGCATGCCTGGGCCGCCGCGCGGCCCTTCATAGCGGATGACGACCACATCGCCGGCCTTGATCTCGTTGGACAGGATCGCCTTGACGCTCGAATCCTGGCTTTCGAAGACGCGGGCCGGGCCGGTGAACTTCAGGATCGATTCATCGACGCCGGCGGTCTTCACGATACAGCCGTCGAGAGCCAGATTGCCTTTCAGCACGGCGAGGCCGCCATCCCTGGAAAAGGGATGTTCGGTCGAGCGGATGACGCCTTTCTCGCGGTCGAGATCGAGTTCGTCCCAGCGGCGGTCCTGGCTGAAAGCGACCTGTGTCGGCACGCCACCAGGGGCGGCGAGGAAGAAATCGCGCACACTCTGGCTGGTCGTGCGGGAAATATCCCAATGGTCGAGCGCTTCGCCCAGCGTTCGCGTGTGCACCGTCGGCAGGTCGCGGTTGAGCAGGCCGGCATTGTCGAGCTGGCCGAGGATGGCCATGATACCGCCGGCGCGGTGCACGTCTTCCATGTGCACGTCGGACTTGGCCGGAGCAACCTTGCACAGCACCGGCACCTTGCGCGACAGCGCGTCGATGTCGTCCTGATCGAAATCGATTTCGCCCTCATGCGCGGCAGCCAGGATGTGCAGCACGGTGTTGGTCGAGCCGCCCATGGCGATGTCGAGCGTCATGGCGTTCTCGAAGGCGCCCTTCGAGGCAATGTTGCGCGGCAGAGCCGTCTCGTCATCCTGTTCGTAATAGCGCTGGGCGAGATCGACGATCAGGTGGCCGGCCTCGACGAACAGCCGTTTGCGGTCGGCATGCGTCGCCAATGTCGAGCCGTTGCCGGGCAGCGACAGGCCAAGCGCCTCGGTCAGGCAGTTCATCGAATTGGCAGTGAACATGCCCGAGCAGGAGCCGCAGGTCGGGCAGGCCGAGCGCTCGATGACCTTGACGTCCTCGTCGGAGACCCTGTCGTCGGCGGCCGCCACCATGGCATCGACCAGGTCGAGCGCCTGCGTCTTGCCGGCGAGCACCACCTTGCCGGCTTCCATCGGACCGCCGGAAACGAAGACGGTCGGGATGTTGAGGCGCAACGATGCCATCAGCATGCCGGGCGTGATCTTGTCGCAATTGGAGATGCAGACCATGGCGTCGGCACAGTGAGCATTGACCATGTATTCGACGGAATCGGCGATCAGCTCGCGCGACGGCAGCGAATAGAGCATGCCGTCATGGCCCATCGCGATGCCGTCGTCGACGGCGATGGTGTTGAATTCCTTGGCGACGCCGCCGGCCTTCTCGATCTCGCGCGCGACCAACTGGCCGAGATCCTTCAGATGGACATGGCCCGGCACGAACTGGGTGAAGGAGTTGACCACCGCGATGATCGGCTTGCCGAAATCCGAGTCCTTCATGCCGGTGGCGCGCCAGAGGCCGCGTGCGCCGGCCATGTTGCGGCCATGGGTGGTGGTGCGGGAGCGATAGGCAGGCATGTTTTTTCCTTGGTGGCTGGCCACAGCCAGGCATGGCGCGGCGGAGCTGAATTCGGACCGCAGGCGTTATAGACGCGCAAGCCCGGTCTGGCCACAATTTTGCAATGCGCCAGATTCTCTCAAAAAAATGCGTGGCACTGTCGGATGGCGCACTGCATGCCCGTCCTTGGGCAGACGACATGGAAATGGCACCGCGTTCGGAGTCAGCCGTTTCGCCGTAACGCAACCAAACAACCCGAGGAGCACGACATGCAAAAGATCACCACCTGCCTGTGGTTCGACGGCCAGGCCGAAGAGGCCATGAATTTCTACGTCTCCATCTTCAAGAATTCGAAGGTGCTGAGCGTGATGCGCTGGCCCGAGGGCCACGCCGATGAAGGCAAAGTGCTGGTGACCACGTTCGAACTCGACGGCGTGCAGTTCCAGGCGCTCAACGGCGGACCGCAGTTCAAGCACACCGAGGCGATGTCGCAGTCGATCGACTGCAAGACGCAGGAAGAGGTGGATTACTTCTGGGACAAGCTCATCGAAGGTGGCGGCCAACCGTCGCAATGCAGCTGGCTGAAGGATAAATTCGGCGTCTCCTGGCAGGTTGTGCCGGAGCAGCTGCCGCGCCTGCTGCTGGATCCGGACCGGGCCAAGGCCGGCCGCGTGATGTCAGCGATGATGCAGATGAGCAAGATCGACATCGCCAGGATCGAGGAAGCGGCGAGAGGATAGTCGAGGGTCGGCGCTGCCCCTCATCCGCCCTTCGGGCACCTTCTCCCCGTGAACGGGGAGAAGGGAAAACTGGCGCCTACGCCGCCTTGTCGCGGACCTGATAGTCCTTGATCGTGGCAAACTTGATCGCCTTCCAGCGTTCCGCTTCGTAGTTCAGCGAGAAAGCGTGCTGGGCGAGGAACACCGGATCATTGTCGAGGTCG
>NZ_RZQY01000440.1:0-5005 GCF_003998575.1 Mesorhizobium sp. M7A.F.Ca.CA.001.10.2.1
GTCTCGCGCAATTTCACATAGGTGTCGGCGCCTTTGAAAGGATCGGCGTTCGTCGCTGCCGCCTCGTCGCCCGTGCGCATCATCGAGCGCAGCCTGCGCCGTGCATTCTCAGCCGCGATGCCGAGTGCCTGTTCCTGGGCGGGCTCGTCAGAGGCGGTTTCCGTGCTCGCTGGCGCGATCTTGTCTGCCGCGGCGGCGTTCGCATCCGGTTGCGGAGCGCGCACCAGGGTTGGCCTCTCGAGGGCCCTGATCAGATCAGCGATGGTCGGGTTCAAGCCCTTGCGGCGCGCGATGGCACGTGCATGCGGCAGGCCATGTCGCCCGATCAGCGCGATGAGATCGATGTCGCTGACGGCGCGTGAGCGGATGAGCAGCGGCGCGGCAATGTCGACCGGTTCCTCGCAAAGGCGGCGCACCAGGGCGGCGGGGGCGTATTCGCATTCGGAAAGGGCGGCTGCCACGTAACGGCGAGATTCGACGGACACGTCATTGAACAGCGGCAGCGTCAGGTCTTCGAGTTGACCGATCTCGCGGCGTGATGGGCGGGTGAGCGAACAGAACGCCGACACTGCGGCGCGGAACAGCCTTTCGGCCTTTCCCGAGTCTTTTCGCACCGCGATTTGCCTGAAGTCCGAAGATGACACGAAGGATACGCCCGTACTCGACACAACCTTGACGACGCTCGACCGGGACCGTGCCGGTTCCGAGAGTGCCAAGAACAAAGTTCAAGTTAGCGACGATCCGTTAGCGTTCCGTTAACCCTCTGCCGGCCTTAATGACATTTGGAGGCGTTGCGTTGTGCTCCGGGGAAACCGAGAGGAATGCGCGAACCATGGGCATGGTACTGTCTTTCGTGCCGCGTACGGCACCAAACACCAGAGTAAAGCAAACCGCCGAAATGCCGGCAGCGGTGATCATCTTTCCCGGCATCCGCTACGAGCGGCCGCATGCCGGCGAAGTGCGGCCGGTCGATCCCGACAAGCCGGGTTCGCCAGGACCAAAACCGGTCCCGCACCACTGAGTTTCGGCGGCCACGGACCTTTGGTCCGGGATCATGTCTAGTGCATGTCGCCCAAAAGTGACCTCGGTTTTGGGAGAACGACATGCACAAAGATCCAAAGCGGGTCGTCTGAATCCGTTCAGACGCGACTCGCTTTAGAAGTCCTGCAACTCGCAGGAACTCTGTTCGAAGAAGCGCGAAACGATCGGCTTCCAGCTGCTGTCGGGCACGAAGGCGCGGATGACGAAGATGCCTTCCTCGATCGGCGCTTCGACGAAGATCGCTCCTTGAAGATCCTCTGGAAGATCCTTGCGCACGTCGATCATCTGCGCCGGCGTCAGCACGACGGCATCCAGAACGCCGCCGGTCGCTGTGTGGTCGTTGAAGGAATAGATGTTGTGGCCGCTGCGGTCATAGACCGACACCGACCAGAACGGGACATGCCCAGGTGCCTTGACGCGGACCATGCCTTCGCCCAGATCGAACCGGCAGGCCGTCGCGTAAAACAGCGGGTCGACGGATTTCACCACGGGCGCGCCACCGGCCTCGGCATCGAGCCGCGTCATCTTGTACAGATCCGACGCCATGGACAGCCGCGACCAGGCATCGCGTTCGGAAAACTCGGGCACCAGCAGCAGCACGGCGATGTGCACGATGCCGGCGCCGAGCAGACCGAGCAGGACGGCATGCAGAAGTCCGCGCATCGCAGCGTAAAAACTACGCATTGCAGCCGACCTTGACGATATGCGGCAGCGAGACGTCCGACAGGCCGGTGCTGCTGGCGATTGGCGTGTCGTAGAAGGTCAGCACGAAATACATCCTGCCGAAGCCGTCTGTCAGCAGCCAATTGCCCGGCATCGGGTGATGGCCGGCGGAAATGATCACCGAATTGTCGGGCTGGCGGCGCTGCAATCCTACGGGGTGGTGCGCCAGCCGGGGTTTGCCGGTTTCGACCACGCCGAGCGACTGGTCGGCGGCATAAAGCGTCCAGAACCGTGCTGTCGGAAAATCACCCTCGATTGTGTAGGTGCATTCGCGCTTGAGCTCGGCGCCGGCCGCGTCTCGCTCGGCGACGAAGGACAGCCCCTCGGCGCGGCCGAGCGCAAGCACACCCTCGCGCGCCACGCGGGCCTTGGAATAGGGATCGGCGGCCGGCGTGCCGATATCGGGAAAGGCTGTCCATTGGCCGATCCTGATGGCGCCGACACCATCCTGGACTTTCAGCGCATACCAGACGCTGCCGCCACCGCCGACGATGGCTATGGCAAGCGAAAGCAGCGTCAGGAAGGCAGTTTTGAGCATGAGGGGCCGGGGACACGAAGAGTTGCCGCTCGGGGATATCGCGGCGCAGGGCCTTGTGGCAAGCGGGCCGACGTAGAATTGCAGACGGCTCTCCCTTCTCCCCTTGCGGGAGAAGGTGGCCGAGCGAAGCTCGGTCGGATGAGGGGTGTTCCAGCTTGGCAATGGCGGTGATCCGGCCATCACCCCTCAACTGTCTCGGCGCCAATCACAGCGCCGACAGCGTCTCCGGCAGTTGCGGCGTACTGAGGACGGGCGCCGACTGGAACAGCGTGGTCATGTCCCGCAGCGTCTGGGTCGTGCGGCTGGACAGCACCGGCGGCCGTTCGGCGGCTGCATCGGCCGCCGCCTGATCGTCGCTCTTCTTCTGTGCTTCCTCGGCCTTGGCAGCGATCTCCTCATCGACGAAGGGCTTGTCGATGCCCGGGATCGGCTTGAGGTCGATGTTCTGGTGCGCATAGACCATCAGTCGCTGCCACACCATCGCCGGCAGTGAGCCACCGGTCATGTTCTTGGTCGGCGTGAAGTCGTCATTGCCCATCCATACCGCCGCCGTGTAGTTGCCGGTGAAGCCGACAAACCAGGCGTCGCGGTAGGACTGCGTGGTGCCTGTCTTGCCGGCGACGACGATGTTGGGAAGTTGGGCTCGCCGCGCCGTACCCATCACCGGCACTGCGGCCAGCATGGTGTTCATCGATTTGAGCGCCTGCTCGGACAGCACCCGGTGTGGCGGCGGCGCGTCCTTGGCGAAATCATAGACCACCTCGCCGGTCCGGGTGACGAGTTGGCTGATGCCGTGCCGGGAGCCGACGAAGCCGTTGTCGGCGAACACGCTGTAGCCCGTCGCCTGGTCCATCACCGTCATGCTCGAGGTGCCGAGCACCATCGTCTTATGTGCTTCGATCGGCGATTCCACGCCCATCGCCTCGGCCATGGCCTTGATCGGGCCGATGCCGAGATGATCCTTGGCCAGCCGCACCGGCACGGTGTTGATCGACTTGGCCATTGCCATGATCAACGTGACGTTGCCGGCCGATCCGCCGTTGTAATTGTGCGGCGACCAGCTGCCCCAGCTGATCGGGCCGCCGGAAATGATGGAGTTGGGGGTGAAGCCGTGTTCCATCGCGGTTGCGTAGACATAGGGCTTGAATGATGAGCCGGTCTGGCGCAGCGCCTTGGTGGCGCGGTTGAACTGGCTGGCCCCATAGTCGCGGCCGCCGACGATGGCGCGCACGGCGCCGTTGGTCTCGATGACGACGACGGCACCTTCGGTGACGTTGTACTCCTTGCCGAACTGGCGCAGGTGGAACTCCACCGATTCTTCCGCCGCCTTCTGGATGTTGGCGTCAAAGGTGGTGTGGGCGAGAAGCGAGTGCTGGCCAGGTTTGGCGATCTTCTTGACCTCGTCGAATGCCCAGTCGAGGTAATAGTCAGGGCTTTTCTGTTCGCCGCGGTCGACGACATCGGCCGGATGCAGCCTGGCCTGCAGGACCTGGCCTTCGGTCATGAAGCCGGCATCGACAAGGTTGGACAGCACCACATTGGCGCGCGCGCGCGCCGCCGGCAGGTTGATGTGCGGCGCATATTTGGTCGGCGCCTTGAACAGGCCGGCCAGCATCGCCGCCTCGGCCAGGTTCAGGTCCTTGACGCTCTTGCCGAAATAGAAGTCGGCGGCAGCCTCGATGCCGAACGTGCCGCCGCCCATATAGGCGCGGTCGAGATAGAGCTGCAGGATCTCCTTCTTCGACAGATTGGCCTCGAGCCACAGCGACAGGAAGGCTTCCTTGATCTTGCGCTCCAGCGTGCGCTCGTTGGTGAGGAACAGGTTCTTGGCCAACTGCTGGGTGATGCTCGAGCCGCCCTGGACGACGGAGTTCGCCCGCACATTCTCGAAGATCGCGCGCGACAGGCCGAGCACATCGATGCCGTAGTGGTCGAAGAAGCGACGGTCCTCGGTGGCAAGCACCGCCTTGATGACGTGATCGGGCATCTCGTCGACCGGCACGGAATCGCGCTGGATGATGCCGCGCTGGCCGATCTCGTTGCCATAGCGGTCGAGGAAGGTGACGGCGAAGTCGCCCTGGGCGCGCCAGTCGCCAGCCGTGTCCTGGAAAGCCGGAATGGCCAGCGCCAGCATCACCACGATGCCGACGGCGCCGAGCGTGAAACCTTCGCTCAACAGTTCGATGATGCCACGGCGCCAGCCGTTGACGCGGAAGCGCCGCGAGAAGATCGTCGCTGATTCCCAGAATTGGCGCGCCTTGAAGCCGATCTCATAGAGCGAGGAATCGATCCACGCATCGAGCGCCAGCAGCCGGGCGGCGATCGGACCTCTTCTTTTGCGCGGTTCGGGACTGGCCATTCGGAATCCGGCTAGCAATTGCACGACCTGAGAACCGCAAACCGGCAATTTCAGGGCGATGCATTCCGGGAGACTATTCCTCCATTTTTCCAGCACTCACAAGGGCGGCGAAGACACAGTATTGGGTTTGTTGCTGATGGGCCGGCCCAAGAATACAGCCCGGCGCCAACAGCATGTGCCCGCGCCTCCAGCGGAGGCGTGAACTTGTTATCACTGCAGCTCGGCGCGCCTCATGCGGCTCGCAAGCTTTCTTTCGGACGCAAATTCTGGTTCATGCGGAACAGGTTCAGCGGGTCGTAGCGCTGCTTGATTTCCAGAAGCCGTCGATGGTTGCCACCATAGGC
>NZ_RZQY01000441.1:0-4997 GCF_003998575.1 Mesorhizobium sp. M7A.F.Ca.CA.001.10.2.1
AGCATGTCCTCATAATGGGCCACGATGTAGTCGGCGACCGCCGTCGAGTCCCGTGGCATGTTTGGCGTCGCCTCGCCGATCGCTGCGGCCGCAATGCCGCCTGCGATCCAGGGCGCGCCATAATGGGCACGGCCGATCATCACGGCGTCGGCACCCGATTGATCGAGAATGTCGGCCGCTTCCGCCGGCGAAGAGACGTCACCATTGGCGACGACCGGGATGGACACGGCTTCCTTGACGCGGGCGATGGCGCGCCAGTCGGCCTTGCCCTGGTAGAACTGGCAGCGCGTGCGGCCGTGCACGGTCACCATGCTGACACCGGCCTGCTCGGCGCGGCGCGCGAGCATCGGCGCATTGAGCGCGCCTTCGTCCCAGCCAAGCCGCATCTTGACCGTCACCGGCACCTCGACCGCGCCGACAACGGCGTCGATCAGCGACAGTGCGTGGTCGAGATCCAGCATCAATGCCGAACCCGCATAACCGCCGGTAACCTTCTTGGCCGGGCATCCCATGTTGATGTCGATGATGTCGGCGCCCTCACCGGCGGCGATTCTGGCACCTTCGGCCATGTGCATCGCCTCACGGCCTGCCAGCTGAACCATATGGACGGGCAGGCCGGAGTGGCGTATGCGCAGCTTGAAACCGGCCCTGCCCTTGGCAAGCTCGCCGCTGGCAACCATTTCGGATACGACCAGGCCCGCTCCATGCGCGTGGGCACGCTGCCGGAACGGCTCGTCCGTAATCCCCGACATCGGTGCGAGGAACACGCGATTGCGGATTCTCACGCCACCGACATCGAGCGGCGCGGCCAATTTGGTCAAGTTAACCATGCACAAAAACCAAGCATCTTCATTCGTTGCACATTCTCTAGCCAGAACCGGCGCAATGTGCAACGCGGAATGACGCCACATTAAGGCGCAATTGGGAAAATGCCGGCCTTCGGCTTTGGCCGCGACCAAAGCGCCGCGCGTCGCCGAGGACGCGCAAAAGACGCTTTGGAATTTCATACTTAGCGCACGATCTTTCCGAAAACCGATTACACTTTTCGGGATCGTGCGCTAGGACCAAACAGGCATGACTGACGCAAGTGAAAATCACGTTTCGGGTGCGGATGGCAAGGTCGCGGTGGTGATCGTTGCGGCCGGCCGTGGTGCGCGCGCCGGACAGGCCAACGGACCGAAGCAATATCAACACATTGGCGGCTTTGCCGTCATTGCACACACGCTGGACATTTTTCTGGCCCACCCGCGGACGAGCGAGATCGTCGTCGCCATTCATGCCGATGACCATGAGTTGTTCCGGCAGGCGGCGGGCGCCAATGCCGAGCGCGTCACCGCCATCATGGGCGGGGCGACGAGGCAGGAATCCGTTCGGCTCGGCCTGCTTGCCCTTAGAGGCCACGCGCCGGCGCAGGTCCTGATCCATGACGCCGTGCGTCCGTTTGTCGATGCGGACCTGATAGATCGCACCATCGCCGCCATCGGCGAGCGCGAGGGCGCGTTGCCCGCTTTGCCCGTCGCCGACACGCTGAAGCGCGAATCGGCCTCCGGCGTGGTTGGCGAAACCGTATCGCGCAGCGGGCTTCACGCGGCGCAAACGCCACAAGGCTTTCCGTTCTGGCCCATTCTTGCCGCGCACGAGAAAGCCCGTCATCTGGGAAAAATGGATTTTACCGACGATGCCGCGATCGCCGAATGGGCGCATATTCCGGTCAAGATCGTTCCGGGCTCGCCGGACAATGTCAAACTCACCTGGGCACGGGATATTGCGATGGCGGACCAGCGGCTTTCCGGCGAACGCGTGCGCTTTCCCGACATCCGTACCGGCAATGGCTACGACGTCCACGCCTTCGAACCGGGAGACCATGTCACTTTGTGTGGCGTCGCCATAGCGCACGACAAGAAGCTGTCCGGCCATTCCGACGCCGATGTCGGTCTGCACGCCTTGACCGATGCGCTGCTGGCGACTTGCGGCGCAGGCGACATCGGCACGCATTTCCCGCCATCCGACCCGCAGTGGAAAGGCGCTGCGTCGCGCATATTCGTCGAGCATGCGGCGAAACTGGTCCGCGCGCGCGGCGGCCGCATCGCCAATGCCGACATCACGCTGATCTGCGAAGCGCCGCGCGTCGGCCCGCATCGCGAGGCCATGACCGCAGCCCTTTCGCAGATGCTGGCAATTACGCCGGATCGCATCTCGATCAAGGCCACAACCAATGAGAAGCTCGGCTTTGTCGGGCGCGAGGAAGGCATTGCGGCGATCGCCACCGCCAGCGTGGTGTTTCCCGGCGAGGTGCCGGAATGACCCACAACGAGCTGGCAAATGCCCTGCTGCAAGCCTGCCAGAGACGCGGCATCATGCTGGCAACGGCGGAAAGCTGCACCGGCGGCATGATCATCGCCGCGTTGACCGACATCGCCGGCTCGTCCGCCGTGATCGATCGCGGCTTCATCACCTATTCCAACGAAGCCAAGATGGACATGCTCGGCGTTTCCGCCGCCACGCTCGGGGCGCATGGCGCGGTTTCGCGCGAGACTGCGATTGAAATGGCGGCAGGCGCGCTTGCCCGTTCGCGCGCCGGGCTGACCCTGGCGGTCACCGGGATCGCTGGGCCTGGCGGCGGTTCGGCGGAAAAACCGGTCGGCCTGGTCTGGTTCGGGGTTGCGCTGGACGGCCGACCGATTGTCGCCGAGCACCAGCTCTTTGCAGACAAAGGCCGCGATTTCATTCGTCGCGAAACGGTCCGGCAAGCGCTGGAGTTGGGCCTGCAAGCACTCGGCTAACCCTGGACCCGGGGTGCTGCACCGTAGATGACGTCGGCGCGCTTCTCAAAGGCTTCGGCGAACATGCGGAAGGCGCGATCGAACATGGTCCCCATGACCGCGCCCAGAATACGGCTCTTGAACTCGTAGTCGATGAAGAAGCGGACGGTGCACCCGGCGCCGTCCGCTTCGAAACGCCAGACGTTGCTCAAATATTTGAAGGGCCCGTCGATGTACTTCACGTCGATGGTGTTCTCGGCGGGCTTCAGCAGCACCTGCGTCGTGAAGGTTTCGCGGATCGCCTTGTAGCCGATGCTCATGTCGGCAAGCAGAACCGTGCGCCCGTCACGCTCCTTGCGCGAGCGAACCGTCAGCGCTTCGCAAAGCGGCAGGAATTGCGGATAGGATTCAACATCGGCGACCAGCGCGAACATCTGCTCGGGTGTATGGGATACGCGTCGGGTGGCTTCGAATTTTGGCATGAAACCAGCGGGTTAGGCTGTTTTCTTGAGAATCGCTTCCCGTGCCGCACGCAGCTTGGCGAAATCGTCGCCGGCGTGATGCGACGAACGCGTCAGCGGGCTGGACGCCACCAGCAGGAAACCCTTGGTCCGGCCGATCGTCTCGAAAGATTTAAACTCCTCCGGAGTGACGAAGCGGATCACCGGATGGTGCTTCTTCGACGGCTGCAGGTACTGGCCGATGGTCATGAAGTCGACATTGGCGGACCGCAGATCATCCATCAGCTGCAGGATTTCATTCCGTTCTTCGCCCAGCCCCACCATGATGCCGGACTTGGTGAAGATTGACGGATCGAGCTCCTTGACCCGCTGCAGCAGCCGGATCGAATGGAAATAGCGGGCGCCCGGACGTACCGTCAGATAGTTCGATGGCACGGTTTCGAGATTGTGGTTGAAGACGTCGGGCTTGGCGGCCACGACGATCTCCAGCGCGCCGTCCTTGCGCAGGAAGTCGGGCGTCAGGATTTCGATCGTCGTCAGCGGCGTTGCCGCCCGGATGGCGCGAATGACTTCGGCGAAATGCTGCGCACCGCCATCGGCGAGGTCGTCGCGGTCGACCGAGGTGATGACGACATGGGTCAAGCCCATCTGCTTGACCGCATGCGCGACGCGGGCCGGCTCATCCGGGTCAAGTGCTGTCGGAATGCCGGTGGCGACGTTGCAGAAGGCGCAGGCGCGCGTGCAGATCTCGCCCATGATCATGAAGGTGGCGTGCTTCTTTTCCCAGCATTCGCCGATGTTGGGGCAGCCGGCCTCTTCGCAGACCGTCACCAGCTTGTGCGATTTGACGATTTCGCGCGTTTCGGCATAGCCCTTCGACATCGGCGCCTTGACGCGGATCCAGTCGGGCTTGCGCAGCACATCCTGATCAGGCTTGTGCGCCTTTTCCGGATGCCGCAAGCGCGGGGCGTTGGCGATCGTATCGAGGACAGTGACCATCGGGAAACCTGGTTCATTCGCGACGCCAGTCAGGCGTTCGCTGTCATAACGTCATCTAGGACTTTTCAACGCAAAGAAAAAGGCCGCCGCGGCGCATGCCGCAACAGCCTTTTTCGCATGGCAGCTTTTCAGTGATGCTATCGGCGCACCAGACGCCCCGCCCAGATCAGCAGGCAGGCACCGATAAAGCCGGTGATCAGATAGGCAATCCAGCCGACGCCGAACGGGCCAAAATTGAGAGCCTGCAGAATGGCGTTCAGCACGACCGCGCCGACGATGCCCATAACGATGTTCATGAAGATGCCGGTGTTGCTCTTCATGAACATTTCGGCGAACCAGCCTGCCAGGCCGCCGATGATGATGGCTGCTATCCAGCCGACGCCATTCAGGTGCATATGCCTTCTCCTTGTGTGATGCGTGAAAACGCATCCGCAAACGAAGTACCTTGCCGCCGGGTTCCATCTGTAGCAGCGCTTTCAATCTATCAGGCGTTGAGCGCGCGGCCATAGGCGTCGAGCACGCTTTCCTTCATCATCTCCGACAGCGTCGGGTGCGGGAAGATGGTGTGCATCAGCTCTTCCTCGGTCGTCTCCAGGTTCATTGCCACGACAAAGCCCTGGATCAGTTCGGTCACTTCGGCACCCACCATGTGGGCGCCGAGCAATTGACCGGTCTTCTTGTCGAAGATGGTCTTGATGAAACCCTGATCCTCGCCGAGCGCAATGGCCTTGCCATTGGCGGCGAACTGGAAGCGCCCGACCCGGATGTCCTTGCC
>NZ_RZQY01000442.1:0-4963 GCF_003998575.1 Mesorhizobium sp. M7A.F.Ca.CA.001.10.2.1
CTTCCAGCACCGCCCGGCTGCCGGTGCCGCCGGACGCGGAATGGCCAAAGCCCGGATCGAAGAAGCCGGCATAGTGGACGCGGAACTCTCCGACCAGCGGATCGAAGGGCGTCATCTCGGCGGCGTAGAGCGGCGGTACGTGCACCGCCTCCTGGCTGACGAGGATGTAGAACTCGTCGGGGTCGAGCACCAGTTCGCCGGCGCCGCTCTTGTGGATCGGCTCCCAGAAGTCGACGACTTCCTGCGCCGCGCGCTTGTCGACATCGACGAGGCCGGTGTGATGCTTGCCGCGATAGCCGACCAGCCCGTTCTGATCGCCGTTGAGGTCGATCGACAGCGCGATGCCGCCGCCGGAAATGTTCGGCGGCTCGGTGGCGACCAGCGTCTGCGCGCGATGCAACTCGTGCAGCTCGGCTTCCGAGAGCAGCGCATTGCCGGTGCGGAAGCGGATTTGCGACAGGCGTGAGCCGGTGCGCACGACGATCGGGAAGGTGCGGGGGCTGACTTCCAGAAACAGCGGGCCGTGATAGCCGGCAGCGATCTTGTCGAACTCGTGGCCGCGATCGGTCATGACCCGGGTGAAGATGTCGAGCCGCCCGGTCGAGCTCTTCGGATTGGCCGAGGCCGAAATATCAGCCGGCAATGCCAGGCTTTCAAGCAAGGGCACGATATAGACGCAGCCGGTCTCCAGCACCGCGCCCTCGGCAAGACTGATCTCGTGCAGCTGCAGCCGGTCGAGCTTTTCCGAGACCTTGTGGTTGGGGCCGGGCAGGAAGGAGGCCCGCACCCGCCAGGCCTTGTCGCCGAGCCTGAGGTCGAGACTGGCCGGCTGGATCTGGTCGGCGTCGAGCGCACGCGCCGACTTCAGCGCGCCGGACTGGAACAGCGCCGATATGTCCTGATCGGGAAGAATGCCTGTCTGCCGCAAGGCTCCGCTCCTAGGTCAGACGTTTTTCTTGTCGCAGGTTCTGGTCGCAAAACCGTGGAACACTTTTGCGGAACCTGCTTGGTACAAACCTCTTAATGAAGCCGGCAATTGACGCAAGCGTGGCGCGGGTCTAAAGGGTCGTTATCCCGTGGTGATTTGGCCGGTCGGCTTGCAGCCACGTTAAACAAGTCGCTAAAGGACCGTCGGGCCGCAAGGCCGTATGGACCGGTTGCGACTTTCGCGGCCGGTTTTTTTGTGTCTGGAAGAAAAGCGATGAGCACCAAGAAGCACAACTGGAAGCCTCAGACGGCACTCGTGCACAGCGGAACGCTGCGTTCCGGTTTCGGCGAAACGTCGGAAGCGATCTACCTCACCCAGGGCTATGTCTACGAAACGGCGCAGGCCGCCGAAGCCCGTTTCAAGGGTGAGGAACCGGGCTTCATCTATTCGCGCTACGCCAATCCGACCGTCGACATGTTCGAAAAACGCATGTGCGCCCTGGAAGGCGCCGAAGACGCGCGCGCCACCGCGTCGGGCATGGCGGCGGTGACGGCCGCCCTTCTGTGCAGCGCCAAGGCCGGCGACCATATCGTGGCGGCACGTGCGCTGTTCGGCTCCTGCCGCTGGGTGGTCGAGACGCTGGCGCCGAGATACGGCATCGAGGCGACGCTGGTCGACGGCACCGACATCGCCAACTGGGAAAAGGCGGTCAAGCCGAACACCAAGCTGTTCTTCCTGGAAAGCCCGACCAATCCGACGCTGGAAGTGGTCGATATCGCCGCTGTCGCTTCGCTTGCCAATTCGATCGGCGCAAGGCTGATCGTCGACAATGTCTTCGCCACGCCCCTGCAGCAGAAGCCCTTGCAGCTCGGCGCCCATATCGTCGTCTATTCGGCGACCAAGCACATAGACGGCCAGGGGCGCTGTCTCGGCGGCGTCATCCTGTCGGACAAGAAGTGGATCGACGAGAACCTGCACGACTATTTCCGCCATACTGGCCCAAGCCTGTCACCCTTCAACGCCTGGACGCTGCTGAAAGGCCTGGAAACGCTGCCGCTGCGCGTGCGCCAGCAGACGGAAAGTGCCGGCCGGATCGCGGATTTCCTGGCCGAGCGGCCGGAAATCGCCCGCGTCATCTATCCCGGCCGCGCCGACCATCCGCAGGCCGACATCGTCAAGAAGCAGATGTCGGGCGGCTCGACACTGATCTGTCTCGACGTCAAGGGCGGCAAGCAGGCGGCCTTCGCCTTGCAGAACGCGCTCGACATCGTCTTGATCTCCAACAATCTCGGTGACGCCAAGAGCCTGATCACCCACCCGGCGACGACGACGCACAAGAACCTCAGCGACGAGGCGCGCGCCGAGCTCGGCATCGGGCCGGGCACGCTCAGGCTTTCGGTCGGCCTGGAGGACACCGACGATCTGCTCGAGGACATCGCGCAGGCGCTGAAGGCCAGGTAGCGCGCGAGCGTCGTCACAGGATTACAGGCCGACCGCCTTGCGCAGCACTTCGTTCATGCGGGTCTGCCAGCCATCGCCAGCGGCCTTGAAGCGGTCGAGAACGTCGGCGTCGAGGCGTAGCTGTACGGCACGTTTGGGCCGGGCAAGCGGCGGCCGGCCAACCTTGCGGCGCGAAACGGCATCGGTTGGCTGAGCATCCGGATCGGCTTCGGCCGCAGCGGTGATCTTGGCATCTTCTTCGTCGGTCATCGCGGCAAGCGCCTTTTTGGCCAACGCCAAAGCGTCAGCACGTGACAGCTGGGGCGCAGCAGCCTCACGGCGTACGATCGTCTTAGAGGTTTTCGACATAGTCCGTAATTTCCTGCCTTGTGGCCTTGCGCAGCGAAATAACGCGGATGGCGTATCGTCGCTCGACATAAACCATCACATGGACGCCAGTTCCGATCAGACCGATGGCAACGAGGCGGTCCTCGCCAAAGTCCTCGCTGTCGTCGAGCCTGATAGCGGCGTTGGCGAAGTCGAAGGATGGTGCGATCGCAAAATCCACGCCATGCTTGGCCCTGTTCATCCTGGCCTTGTTTTCATCCCACTCGAACTGCATCGCCGCCGGTGCGTTCCCATAAATTATGTATACACAAAAATAGAGCCTAACGCAACATTTCCGTATATACGATAATTATTCCAGCGGTCAAACCTAGCTGACGCCTTCAGGCGCCGGACGGCGTCTCTTCCAGCTCGGCCGTCTTGGTGCCGATGGTCATCGCATTGCCGCGCCAGTCGACGGCGCCGCCGAGCCAGCCGCGTCCCCACATCGCCGGCAGGATCAGGTCGCGCGCCATGATCGCGGCGACCATGCGTGGCGACAGGTACCAGCCCTTGGACCAGGCCAGGGCGCACTCCGGAAGGTAGAAGGCCGCCAGTACGGCAATGGCGGTTGCCCAGAGGCTGAAACCGGCACTGGCTGCGGCAATCAGCGCAAGCACCAGCGGCACCAAGGCGCCGGTCAGGATTTCGGGTGCGAAGAACAGCGGGAAAGTGACGCGGCGCAGGCGCGCCCAGCGGGCCTGACGCGACCAGATCTCGTCAAATGAGCGCCGGCCAAGCGGCTGCTCGAAGGGGGCGGCGACGAGATTGACGCGCAAGCCGAGGCTGTTCACCAGCTTGGTCGCGGCGGCGTCCTCGGCGATCTCGGCGGCCAGCGCGCGGATGCCGCCATTGGCGTCGAGCATCGGCTTGTTCCAGAGCATGCTCTTGCCCTGGGCAAAGCCAAGGCCGAGCGCCTCGCCGGCATATTGCCAGCGCGCCTGCAGCGTGTTGAGGAAAGCGCATTCGACCTCGGCCCAGAAGCCGGCAGGCCGGGAGCCGATCGGCGTCGAGCAGACAAGGCCGGTGCCGGACCGCCAGGCAGCCATCAGGTGCTGGACGTAGTCTCTCGGCATCAGCACGTTGGAATCGGCCAGGACGACCCAGTCGTGCCGCGCCGCTTCCCAGCCCTTGACGCAATTGTTGAGTTTCGGATTGGCGCTGATGCGGTCGTCGCCGATAAGCAGCCGGGCCGGAACTTTCGGAAACCGGACGATCGTCCTGTTTATCAATTTGACCACCGGATCGTCGGCATGGGCAACGCAGAAAATCAACTCGTAGCGCGGCCAATCGAGCGAGAAGGCGCGTTCCAGCGTCTCCTGCGTGAACGGCTCGACGCCGCGCGACGGCACGACGATCGACACCGGCCGCGGCTTGGCGGCCGGCGGCCCAATGGTGTGGCGCCGTTTCAGACGCGAAGCGGCGAGCACGATGCTGGCGAGATTCGAGAGGATGAGGACAGTTGAAAGCGTGGCGGCTATGAGAGTGAGTTCCATCGAGATCCGGTCACTCCAGGAAAACCGGTCCGCAAGATGGCCGGTTCAACAGTTCAGCAGAGCGCCCGAGTCGCGCATCACCAGTCCGCGCACACCATCATTGTCATATGTCACTTAAATGACATTCTTTGTCGGCACCTGCCCGCGAGGTCGGCCAGAGGAGGCTTCGGTCGGTTGACCTAACCGCACAGAGCGCCGAAAGTTCCGCTGGAACCGTTTTTTGGAGCCGCTTATGTATAGCGCCGTCACGCGCAACATCGAAGTGCAGGTCAGGCCGTTCTATCTGGAGGACCGCTCGGATCCCTCGGAGAACCGCTATGTCTGGGGCTATCAGATAACGATCGACAATCAGTCGGACGACTTCGTGCAGCTTCTGTCGCGCTATTGGCATATCACCGACGGCACTGGCCGGGTGGAGGAGGTGCGCGGCCCCGGCGTCGTCGGCGACCAGCCCGAACTCAATCCCGGCGACAGCTACCAATACACGTCCGGTTGCCCGCTCTCGACACCATCCGGCATCATGGTCGGGCACTACACGATGCGCAACAAGCGGGGCGAGACATTCGACATCGCCATTCCGGCGTTTTCGCTGGACCTGCCGGGGACGCGGCGGACGGTGAATTAGCGTCTTTCTCCCCGTTCTACGGGGAGAAATGCCCGGCAGGGCAATGAGCGACTATCTGTGGTGTCAAGTTGCATTGGCGAACTCCATGCG
>NZ_RZQY01000443.1:0-4956 GCF_003998575.1 Mesorhizobium sp. M7A.F.Ca.CA.001.10.2.1
GTGGTAGCGCATGCGGAAACCGCGATCGAAGCGGCGCCCAGGGCTGCGGCGTTGAGAAAGCCGCGACGGCTCAGGCGAAAAGATTCGATTTCGGTAATGGACATGGTTGCCTTCTTTAAGTCTCAAATCGCAACAAAACGTGAATTCGCCGACAGTTGCGCGGGTGCCTGACAACACCTGGGGCGATAGGCGGTTCCGATTCTGGCCCGAACGTGGGCAAACAAAGGCGAAGCTGTGACCAGGCTGCTACTGTGGCGCCAGAGACACAGGTTTCCTAGCTGCCGGGCACAAGGGCTTCGAGCGACGGCAGGATAAGGGCCGGTGGGAAATCCCGGTATTCTTCGGGCTGGTCGGAGCGGTTGATCCACACCGTGCGAAAACCGAATTTGGTGGCGCCAGCAATGTCCCAGCGATTGGACGACTGAAAGGAAACCGCGCCGGGGTAGAGGCGCCAGCCGGTGGCGACCATATCGTAGACCGCCGGGTCGGTCTTGAAGCGCCGCACCCTATCGACGGAATAGATGTCATCCAGAACCTGGTCGAGCGCGGCGGATTTGACCGCCGCCTGCAGCATTTCGGGCGAGCCGTTGGACAGGATCGCCAGCCTCGCTCCCGAAGCCTTGAGCGCCTTGAGCACGGCCGGCACTTCCGGATAGCAATCCAGCCGCCAGTAGGCATCCAGCAATATCGCCTTGAGACCGGGGTCGGCCGAGGGAACTTTGCGCAAGGCGAAATCGAGCGCCTGTTCGGTCAGTTGCCAGAAATCGGCATAGGCGCCCATCAGCGTGCGCACCCAGGAATATTCGAGCTGCTTGGCGCGCCAGATCTCGGACAACAATTGGCCGTCCGGCCCGATCCGGTCGGCATGACGACGCACGGCGGCATGCACGTCGAACAGCGTGCCATAGGCGTCGAAGACATAGGCGGCGTATTGCATGACAACAGTTTTGAGGGCAGGTGCGACAAGGTGCAAGCTTTGATTGCATTGCGCCCCGGCACTGGCCTCAACAAAACTCCATGATGCCGGTTGACGGCGCCCGCCAAAGCATCTTCCAATGGCCGTCACACGAGACCGATTGAGGCGGGACCACACGATGACACTGGCGGCTGCGGCGCAATCCGCGACATGGACTTTCGTCGATGGTGATTGGCACGAGGGCAACGTCGCCATTCTGGGGCCGCGCAGCCACGCCATGTGGCTCGGCACCAGCGTGTTCGACGGTGGCCGCTGGTTCGAAGGCGTGGCGCCGGATCTCGACCTCCATGCCGCCAGGGTGAATTCTTCGGCGATCGCACTCGGCCTGAAGCCGAACATGAGCGCCGACAAGATCGTCGGGCTGACATGGGACGGGTTGAAGAAGTTCGACGGCAAGACGGCGGTCTATATCAGGCCGATGTACTGGGCCGAGCATGGCGGCTATATGGGCGTCCCGGCCGATCCGGCGTCTACCCGCTTTTGCCTTTGCCTCTATGAATCGCCGATGATTCCGGCGACTGGCTTTTCGGTGACCGTGTCGCCGTTCCGGCGTCCGACCATCGAAACCATGCCGACCAACGCCAAGGCCGGCTGCCTTTACCCCAACAACGGCCGGGCCATTCTCGAAGCCAAGATGCGCGGCTTCGACAACGCAATGGTGCTCGACATGCTGGGCAACGTTGCCGAGACCGGGACCTCGAACATCTTCCTGGTCAAGGACGGTCATGTCTTTACACCGGCGCCGAACGGCACCTTCCTGTCCGGCATCACCCGCTCGCGCACGATAACGCTGCTTGGCGAGTATGGGTTCAAGACCACGGAAAAGACGCTGTCGGTGCGCGATTTCCTCGAAGCGGACGAAATTTTTTCGACCGGGAACCATTCCAAGGTCGTGCCGGTCACGCGTATCGAGGATCGCAATCTGCAACCCGGGCCGGTGGCCAAAAAGGCGCGCGAACTCTATTGGGATTGGGCGCATTCGACTTCCGCTGCTTGAGCGGATAAAAAGGCGACCGACGCTTCATCCGGAGTTGTCCCAATCCATTCCAGACCTATCTTACTCCGGTGTCGACACCGGATTTTTCCACGAGGGAGTACTATCCATGGCCTTTGAATTGCCCGCTCTGCCTTACGACTATGAGGCCTTGCAGCCTTACATGTCGAAAGAGACGCTGGAATATCACCACGACAAGCACCACAAGGCGTATGTCGATAACGGAAACAAGCTCGCCGCCGAGGCAGGCTTGGGTGATCTGTCGGTCGAAGAGGTGGTCAAGCAGTCGTTCGGCAAGAATGCCGGCCTCTTCAACAATGCCGCCCAGCACTACAACCATATCCATTTCTGGAAGTGGATGAAGAAAGGCGGCGGCGGCAACAAGCTGCCGGGCGCCCTGCAGAAGGCAGTTGATAGCGATCTCGGTGGCTATGACAAGTTCAAGGCCGACTTCATTGCCGCCGGCACGACCCAGTTCGGTTCCGGCTGGGCCTGGGTTTCCGTCAAGGATGGCAAGCTGGCGATCTCGAAGACGCCGAACGGCGAGAACCCGCTCGTCCATGGCGCGTCGCCGATCCTCGGGGTCGATGTCTGGGAGCATTCCTATTACATCGACTATCGCAACGCCCGGCCGAAATATCTCGAGGCGTTCGTCGACAGCCTGATCAACTGGGACCATGTCCTTGAATTGTACGAAAAGGCGAAGTGATCGATTTCCAGGAAGCCCCGGTATCACCCGGGGCTTTTCTTTTTCAGTGTCCCATAAAAAGCAAAGATCTGGCAAAAGTCGTCCGGGGAGGGAATTTTCCTCCTACGGCATCCGTTAACGTCCTGTCCCGAAATGCCTTCATCATGGAGCCAATTGAATGAGAAAGCTTGTTATCGCCATCTCTATGCTCGCACTCGCGGCCTCGGCGGCTTTTGCCGACCCGGTCCTCGACCGGCAGGCACTGATGAAGGAACGTGGAAAGATCGTCGGCGGCCTGTCGAAAGTTGTCAAGGGCGAGGAGCCCTTTGATGCCGCGGCTGTGCTGACGCAACTTCAGGCGTTGCAGGCGAATGCGGAAAAATTCGATGCCGATGCGCTGTTCCCGGCCGGCAGCGACACCGGCGATACCACGGCCTCGCCGAAGATCTGGCAAGACATGGCTGGCTTCAACGCAGCCGAGGACAAATATCTCGCAGACGTGAAGGCCGCGGTCGCTGCGGCTCCCGCCGATGCCGACGCGCTGAAGGCGCAAGTCGGCGCTATCGGCTCGGATTGCGGCACCTGCCATCAAGGCTACAGAATCAAGAAGGGCTGATCACCAGCCATGGCATGGCTGAAGAAACTTGTCGGCGCCGTCGTCATTCTGGGCGGCGTCGGCGCGGTTGCCGGGTGGGTCCTGTCGGCGCCGGTGACGCTCGACAGGGAAACCCTGGCCAAGCTCGGTCCTGGCGACGCAGCCAGGGGCAAGCGCATCTTTTATGCCGGCGGTTGCACATCCTGCCATGCAAAGCCGGGCTCACAGGGCGACGCCCGGCTTCAACTCGTGGGTGGCCTTGAACTCAAGACGCCGTTCGGAACCTTCGTGCCGCCCAACATTTCGCAAGATCCCAGGGACGGTATCGGCGCATGGTCTGTCGAGGACCTCGCCAATGCCATGCTGAAGGGCGTGTCGCCTTCTGGTGAGCATTTCTATCCGGCGTTTCCCTATGCATCCTACGCGCGCATGAATCCGGCTGACATTGGCGATCTCTATGCCTTCTTGAAGACGTTGCCGGCCGTCGCCGGCAAGGCAGCGGGCAATTCGCTCGGTTTTCCCTTCAATATTCGCCGCGGCATCGGCCTGTGGAAATTGCTCTATCTCAGCGATCAGCCGGTTGTTGCCTTCCCCGAAGGCAAGCCTGATCCGGTGATGGCAGGCCGCTATCTGGTCGAAGGGCCAGGCCATTGCGGCGAATGCCACACGCCGCGCGATCTTGCGGGCGGCACGAAGAAGAACGAGTGGCTGGCGGGCGCCGTGGCCGCCGAAGGCAATGGCGTCGTGCCGAACATCACATCGGGCGAGGGCGGTCTCGCCGACTGGTCGGAGGCCGATATCGCCAACTATCTCGAAACCGGCTTCACGCCCGATTTCGATTCGGTCGGCGGCGCCATGGTCGATGTCCAACGGAACATGGCCGAACTGACGCCGCAGGACCGTGCGGCCATCGCCGCCTATCTGAAGGCGATACCGGCGCATCCAAACGGCTATCCGGCCCGCAAGAAGACGGCAAACTAGACCGAGTCTTCAGACAGGTGGCGGTCGCCGAGAAAATCGAAACCCGTCTCGAAGAAATGGTTGTAGTTGCAGGTCAGCTCTTCGCCAGGCGCGATGTCGTGCAGCGCAAAGCTCTCCTCCGGTGAGGAGACGTCGCAGTTCGGCTCGTCGGCATGGTTCATGTAGCGCGCGTCGTCGGCTTCGAAGACGATGTAGTTCGGATCGCGGCGGTCGGGATAGGAGTAGCGATCGAGATAGCTCTTCACCGGGCCGGCCGCACGTTCATAAGTCTCGACCTCGATGAGCCGATCGAACCTTGGGTCCAGCTTCCAGATCAGAGTGCCGCGAGGAATGTGGTTCTTGGCAAAGACGCCGATTCCCTGGATAGGCGATTTGTCGAGATAGACGTCGACGAGCAGCATAATGGACCTTTACGCGATTGGAGGCTGTCGGGCCGGGAAAAACCGCGCACTGGGTAGCGCGCGGTCATCGCAATTGCGAGTGAAAATGAGCAACGGGAACTTAAAAAGCCCTGATCACGCAGCCTCTTCGGAAGGCGCGTCGATCATCGTCTGGAGTCAGCGTTGCTGCAGCGCCAGACGGACGCCCAAAGCGCAGTAGATGCCGCCGACAACTTTGCCCTGCCATCGTAACACCGACGGATTTCGGCGCAGGAACGTGCCGAGCCGGCCAGCGCTCACGGCAAAGACGACCGTGCTGAAAAGGCCCAGTACGACGAAGAT